>NZ_JAAHHZ010000077.1:0-32645 GCF_010672005.1 Moorena sp. SIO4A5
CCAATCCATTAGCTGAATTGACCCATAAACGGCGTCTGTCTGCCCTAGGTCCTGGGGGGTTAACTCGCGAACGGGCAGGTTTTGCAGTGCGGGATATTCATCCATCTCACTATGGCAGAATTTGCCCCATTGAAACTCCAGAAGGTCCCAATGCGGGTCTGATTGGCTCCTTGGCAACCCACGCTCGGGTGAATAATTATGGTTTTATTGAAACTCCTTCTTACCCTGTAGAAAATGGGCGAGTCCTAAAAGACCGACCGCCCTTGTACATGACCGCAGATGAAGAAGATGACCTGAGGGTAGCACCAGGAGATATTGCCTTAGATGAGGAAGGTTACATCCTGGGAGAGTCTGTACCAGTTCGATATCGACAAGAATTCACCACCACCACCCCTGACCAAGTGGACTATGTGGCGGTATCACCAGTGCAAATTATCTCCGTTGCCACCTCTCTAATTCCCTTCTTAGAACATGATGATGCCAACCGAGCTCTGATGGGCTCAAATATGCAGCGGCAAGCTGTGCCATTGCTTCGACCTGAGCGCCCCTTAGTGGGAACAGGATTGGAAGCCCAGGCCGCTCGGGACTCGGGTATGGTCGTGGTGGCTGCCAGTGATGGTGAGGTGGTGTATGTCGATGCCAACACAATTCGGTTACAGCCTTATCAAACCATCACAGATACCCCAGCCCTGCCAGGGGAACCGGGCAATGAGAATGAGTTAGAATACCCTCGCCCTGTTCAACCAAAAGAAACCCCAGCAATTATTGAATACTCTCTCCAAAAGTACCAGCGCTCTAACCAAGATACCTGCTTGAATCAACGACCCTTGGTGTATGTAGGAGATGAAGTTGTGGCGGGTCAGGTACTGGCAGATGGTTCTGCTACAGAAGGCGGTGAAATCGCCCTGGGACAAAATATTCTAGTAGCTTATATGCCTTGGGAAGGCTATAACTACGAAGATGCCATCCTAGTTAGTGAACGGCTAGTTTACGATGATGTCTACACAAGTATTCACGTTGAAAAGTATGAAATAGAAGCGCGACAGACTAAACTAGGTCCGGAGGAAATAACCCGAGAAATTCCCAATGTGGGGGAAGATGCCCTGCGCCAGTTAGATGAAACCGGTATCATTCGGATTGGAGCCTGGGTAGAAGCTGGGGATATCTTGGTGGGGAAAGTTACTCCCAAGGGGGAATCAGACCAGCCACCAGAAGAAAAACTCTTGCGAGCTATATTTGGGGAAAAAGCTAGGGATGTACGGGACAATTCTCTGCGAGTCCCCAATGGTGAAAAAGGGCGTGTGGTAGATGTGCGGGTATTTACCAGAGAGCAAGGGGATGAACTGCCACCGGGAGCCAACATGGTAGTGCGTGTATATGTGGCTCAGAAACGGAAAATCCAGGTTGGTGACAAAATGGCAGGTCGTCACGGCAATAAAGGAATTATTTCCCGGATTTTGCCCATCGAAGATATGCCCTACCTGCCGGATGGTACACCTGTAGATATTGTACTCAACCCCCTGGGAGTACCCAGTCGGATGAATGTGGGTCAGGTATTTGAATGTCTATTAGGATGGGCTGGGGAACACCTGAATGCCCGATTTAAGCTTACTCCCTTCGACGAAATGTACGGCGCAGAAGCATCCCGCCTCACAGTCCATAACAAGCTTAAAGAAGCCAGTGATCAACCTGGTAAAGAGTGGGTATTTAATCCCGACCATGCTGGAAAAATTACTGTATACGATGGTCGTACCGGAGAAGCCTTTGACCAACCAGTCACAGTGGGGCAAGCCTATATGCTCAAGCTCGTCCACTTGGTAGACGATAAAATTCACGCTCGCTCCACCGGACCGTACTCCCTAGTCACCCAGCAACCCTTGGGGGGTAAAGCCCAACAAGGTGGTCAGCGGTTTGGGGAAATGGAAGTCTGGGCATTAGAAGCATTTGGAGCATCTTACACCCTCCAAGAATTGCTCACTGTCAAATCAGACGATATGCAAGGGCGCAATGAAGCTCTCAATGCCATTGTGAAAGGAAAAGCTATTCCCAGACCTGGTACTCCCGAATCCTTCAAGGTACTGATGCGAGAACTCCAATCCTTAGGACTCGACATAGCTGTTCACAAAGTGGAAACCACAGAAGATGGTAGTAGCAATGATATGGAAGTGGATTTAATGACCGATTCAGAACGCCATCGCACACCACGCTCACCAACTTATGAATCCCTCAACCAGGAAGAGTTGGAAGAAGAACAAGCCTAAAAGGTGGCTCTATAGGAGTGTCTGTGAATAGGGAAATGACAAAATTATGAAAAGCCAAATAGAACAGCGGTTTGACTACGTAAAAATTGGTATTGCCTCTCCTGAGAGAATTCGTCAATGGGGAGAAAGGACTCTGCCGAACGGTCAAATGGTCGGTGAAGTGACTAAGCCAGAAACCATTAACTATCGCACCCTCAAACCGGAGATGGATGGGCTGTTCTGTGAGCGCATCTTTGGTCCAGCTAAAGACTGGGAATGCCATTGTGGTAAGTACAAGCGGGTGCGCCACCGAGGTATTGTCTGTGAACGCTGTGGTGTGGAAGTGACCGAGTCCCGGGTAAGGCGTCACCGTATGGGATACATTAAACTAGCCGCACCCGTGGCTCACGTCTGGTATCTCAAAGGTATTCCTAGCTACCTCAGTATTTTGCTTGATATGCCCCTGCGGGATGTAGAACAGATTGTCTACTTCAACGCCTACGTAGTACTAAACCCAGGTAATGCGGAAAACCTCAGCTATAAACAGCTGCTCACCGAAGACCAATGGCTGGAAATCGAGGAGCAGCTCTATAGCGAAGACTCAGATCTATCTGGGGTAGACGTGGGGATTGGGGCTGAGGCTCTGCAACGACTCCTACAGGATTTGGATTTAGACGCGATCGCAGAAAAGCTGCGAGAAGAAATTGCGGCTTCTAAAGGTCAAAAGCGAGCTAAGCTCATCAAACGGTTGCGAGTGATTGACAACTTTATTGGCACCGGGGCTCAGCCAGATTGGATGGTGCTGAGTGTCATCCCTGTCATTCCCCCCGACCTGCGACCGATGGTGCAACTGGATGGGGGTCGCTTTGCTACCTCTGACTTGAATGACCTCTATCGACGAGTCATCAACCGCAACAATCGACTAGCCCGGTTGCAGGAAATTCTGGCACCTGAAATCATTGTCCGCAATGAAAAGCGGATGCTTCAGGAAGCTGTGGATGCCCTGATTGACAATGGCAGGCGAGGACGGACAGTCGTAGGGGCAAACAATCGACCCCTGAAGTCCCTCTCTGACATTATCGAAGGTAAACAGGGTCGCTTCCGGCAAAACCTGCTAGGAAAACGGGTGGATTACTCCGGACGCTCAGTGATTGTAGTCGGCCCAAACCTGCATATCCACCAGTGTGGTTTGCCCAGAGAGATGGCGATTGAGCTGTTTCAACCTTTTGTGATTCACCGCCTGATTCGTCAGGGTTTGGTGAATAACATCAAAGCAGCTAAAAAATTGATTCAACGGGGAGATCCCACTGTGTGGGACGTACTCGAAGAAGTGATTGCAGGTCACCCGGTGATGCTAAATCGAGCCCCAACTCTACACCGACTAGGAATTCAAGCCTTTGAACCTATTTTGGTAGAAGGTCGTGCCATTCAACTGCACCCCTTAGTCTGTCCAGCGTTTAATGCGGACTTTGATGGCGACCAGATGGCAGTACATGTGCCTCTATCCCTAGAATCCCAAGCAGAGGCTAGGTTGTTAATGCTGGCATCGAACAATATTCTCTCACCAGCAACAGGTCGCCCCATTATAGCACCGAGTCAAGATATGGTCTTGGGATGCTATTATCTAACCGCCAAAAATCCCAATGCAACCAAGGGAGCAGGTCGTTACTTTGCTAACCTCGAGGATGCAATCAAAGCCTACGAACAAAAGCAAGTACACCTCCATGCCTATATTTGGGTGCGCTATGACGGCATAGTTGACACAGACGAACCAGACAAGGAGATGATTTCTGAAGAATCTTCACCCGATGGTATGGTGAGCAAAGTCTACAAAAACCGGCGAGTGAGGGAAACAGCCGATGGTGAACTTATTTCCCAGTACATCCGCACCACCGCAGGTCGGATCATCTACAACAAAACTATTCAAGAAGCCCTATGGGGCTAGGTAAAAGGATTGTGACAGTTAACCAAAGTGTCCACTAATTTACCAAAATATTCCACTATTTGGTAGATTATAAGGATGGCACTCGTACCACTTCGTAAGGCGGTCGAACTTACGGGACTATCTAGGAACACTCTGAGGAAATATGCGGACGATGGAACGATCAAATGCGAAAAAACTCCAGGAGGAACAAGGTTTTTTGACACAGAAAGCCTGCTCAGTCTGGGGCGAAGACAACCAAGACAGCCAGCTACCATCTGTTACTGCCGAGTCAGCAGTAGCAAACAATTTGACGACCTCGCCAGGCAAATTGCCTACATGCACTCCCTCTTCCCGGAAGCGGAAATCATCAAAGACATCGGATCAGGTCTCAACTATAAACGCAAAGGTCTTAGAACCATACTGGAACGGCTTGTGCGAGGAGATCAGCTCACGATTGCTGTTGCCTGTCGAGACAGACTTACCAGATTTGGATTTGAACTCATTGAGTACTTGGTCAGTCTCAACGGTGGAAAAATCCTGGTTCTCGACCAACCTGAAAGTTGCCCCGAGGCTGAACTCACGGCAGATCTTCTCTCCATCATTCACGTCTTCTCCTGTAGAGTCCACGGACTCAGAAAGTACGGGACAAAAATCAAAGAAGATAAGAGTGTTCCTAAACTCTGAACAGCGTGCAATTATCCGCCACTGGTTTGGAGTGTCCCGTTATGTTTTTAATAAAACTGTAAAAATACTAGAAAATGGCGAAAACAAAGCTAACTGGTTTGCCATTAAAACTGAAATACTAAACAACCTTCCCGAGTGGTGCAAGACAGTACCTTATCAAATTAAATCCATAGCGATTAAGGATGCTTGCACGGCTGTCAGGGAAGCCAAGAAGAAGTATAAAAATACTGGCCAAATTAATCGGGTTAGGTTTAGGTCTCGAAGGTAGATTTTGGTAGCTAAAAAGTATCGGTAAGCATTTAGAATGCGCGAATTTAGAATGCGCGAATTTAGAATTAGGAAATTCAAGAGAATGTATAATTTAGAATGTATAATTTAGAATGTAAGATGTTCAAGCTGAGGGGGTGACATGAGCCCATAAAAGCTTACTATATAAGGCTTTGATGCCAATGATATCAGGGAATATACAGTCGTCAATTGACCCTCTTTTCATTTTATGGAAGCTCAAACCCTGATAACTGCATCCAAGGTCGCGCCCAAAACAGCATGTATCTTTTGATAACTGATGGGATTAAATTATTACCCAGTAAGGTTTTAAGCTTGCATGTACCCCCCCCCAGATTCTAAATTAACCCATTCTAAATTCTAAATTAATCCATTCTAAATTCTAAATTAACCCATTCTAAATTATTAATTAGTCATCCCCTTTAAAAGCATCATGGCAGATAAAAAAGCTCAAAAAGAATTAATTTTTTATAACCGGATTGTTGATAAAGGCCGGTTAAAAAAGCTGATATCTTGGGCCTATACCAAATACGGCAGTGCCCGGACAGCCCAAATGGCAGACAAACTCAAAGATCTGGGGTTCCGCTATGCTACCCAGGCGGGGGTTTCTATCAGTGTAGATGACCTGCAAGTGCCACCAGCTAAACGCCAGATGTTAGATGAGGCGGAAGCTATGATTCGTGCCACAGAAGGCCGGTTCACTAGGGGTGAAATTACTGAAGTTGAACGGTTTCAAAAAGTTATCGATACCTGGAACGGAACCTCTGAGGCTCTCAAAGATGAGGTCGTCCGTAACTTCAAAGACACAAACCCCCTAAATTCAGTGTACATGATGGCTTTTTCCGGAGCACGGGGTAACTTGTCTCAGGTGCGGCAATTGGTAGGTATGCGGGGTCTGATGGCTAATCCCCAAGGTGAAATTATTGACCTACCGATTAAGACTAACTTCCGGGAAGGCTTAACGGTAACGGAATACATTATCTCATCCTACGGAGCCCGCAAAGGCTTGGTGGATACTGCCCTGAGAACAGCTGACTCTGGTTACCTCACCCGTCGTCTGGTAGATGTTTCCCAGGACGTGATTGTACGAGACCTTGATTGTGGCACCACTCGGGGCATCAAAATCACACCGATGACCGATGGCGATCGCGTTTTAATTTCCCTAGCGGATAAGCTCTTAGGTCGAATTGTAGCAGAGGAATTGGTTCATCCAAAAACCGGGAAAGTAATTGCTAAACAAAACCAAGATGTATCTGATGAACTAGCCAAAGAGATTGAATCGTCTGGTATTAAAGAGGTAATGGTGCGATCGCCTCTAACCTGTGAAGCCCAGCGGTCAGTTTGCCAGAGATGCTATGGTTGGAGCTTAGCTCATGGGCACATGGTGGATTTGGGCGAAGCGGTGGGGATTATTGCTGCCCAGTCTATTGGGGAACCAGGAACTCAGTTGACTATGCGAACCTTCCACACGGGGGGTGTGTTTACCGGGGAAGTGGCACGCCAGCTCTCTGCTCCCATGAAGGGTGTAGTAAGCTTTGGTAAAAACCTACGTACCCGCCAAGTTAGGACTCGCCACGGTGACGACCGTCAACAAGTGGAACTAGCTGGGGATCTGATTTTGCAACCCACCAATGGCTCTGGCAAAACCTTTCCTTTAACAGCGGGCTCCTTGGTCTTAGTCAGTGATGGGCAAACAGTCAGCAAGGGTGATCTCTTAGCAGAAGTAGCCCTGAGTAAAAGCCGTCCTTCCACAGAAAAAGCGGCTAAGGATGTGGCATCGGACTTAGCCGGGGAAGTGCTATTTGCGGACTTAGTCCCTGAGGAAAAAACAGATCGACAGGGTAATACAACTCGGATTGCCCAACGTAGCGGTTTACTCTGGATTTTATCTGGGGACGTCTATAACCTACCCCCTGGTGCGGAACCAGTGGTGAAAAATGGGGATAGTGTAGAGATTGGGACAGTGCTGGCGGAAACTAAATTAGTCACACTCAACGGTGGTGTGGTGCGACTGACCCCAGGCAAAAGAGAAATTGACATTATCACCGCTTCCGTCCGCTTGGATCAATCACAGGTGAGAATGGAAAGCACGGGGGGTCGGGAACAATATGTGATTCACACCGCCAATAATCAGCACTTTTCCCTGAAGGCAACCCCTGGCACAAAGGTAGTCAACCACCAGGTGGTAGCGGAACTGATTGATGACCAATACTACACTAAAACCGGTGGCATTATTAAATATGCTGGTGTAGAGGTGGCTAAACGGGGTAAAGCCAAGCAAGGTTACGAAGTTACCAAAGGCGGTACCTTACTCTGGATTCCGGAAGAATGCCATGAGGTCAACAAGGATATTTCCTTGCTGCTTGTGGAAGACGGTCAATATGTGGAAGCAGGCACAGAAGTGGTTAAGGATATCTTCTGTCAGTCGTCCGGTGTAGTGGAAGTTGTCCAAAAAAATGACATCCTCCGGGAAATTGTGGTTAAGCCTGGGGAATTTCATCTGGTGGATAACCTGCCAGAGAACATGACCAGTGAGGGTCAGCTGATCTATCCCGGCTCCGAGGAGTTGCCAGGGATAACGGTAGACAACCTCTGTTATGGAGAAGCAGTGGATACACCTGATGGTATGGGACTGCTGCTGCGGCCAGTGACGGAGTTTGCTGTACCAGATGAGCCAGCGGTTCCCTCTCAGGCGTCCATTAATACCCAAGATTCCAACGAAGCTACCCAAGGAACCCAGATTGAATTGCGAGCCATCCAACGCATTCCCTATAAGGATGGAGAACGGGTCAAGTCTGTAGATGGGGTGGAATTACTCCGCACCCAGTTGGTATTGGAAATGAGCAACCCCGATGGTAGCAGTGACCATACTAGTAGTTCATCCCAGCTGAGTGCTGACATTGAGTTAGTTGCTACTGAGGAGGAGGAAGCCTCTGAGGATATGCGATTACAACTGGTGATCCTGGAGTCGTTGGTGCTTCGCCGGGATACCAATGCAGATCCGTTAGGGGGCAATACCAAAACCCGGGTTTTAGTCAAAGATGGGGACGAAATTCCTCCAGGTGCGGTAGTGGCTCGAACAGAAATTCAGTGCAAGGAAGCTGGTGAAATCCGGGGGATTCAAGAAGGATTGGAAGCCATTCGCCGAGTACTGGTGGTCAGGGATGCTGACCGAGTGACAATGCCGATTACCTCTCCTGCCACAGTTAAAGTAGGGGATTTGGTCGTTGGTACCAACACCTTAGCTGAAGGGACACCTGCTCAAGAATCAGGTCAGGTGGTTCAGGTAAGGGATGATGCCGTTATCCTGCGACTGGCTCGTCCATACCGAGTTTCTGCGGGGGCAATTTTGCAAATTGACAAGGGAGATTTGGTGCAGCGGGGTGATAACCTGGTGCTACTGGTGTTTGAACGGGCCAAGACAGGGGATATTATCCAAGGTTTGCCCAGGATTGAAGAACTACTAGAAGCTCGCAAACCCAAAGAAGCCTGTATCTTGGCCAGACGTCCTGGAGAAGCCCAGGTGATTTATGAAGAAGGCGAAACCGTTGATATCAAGGTCATTGAGTCAGACGGAGTCGTGACCGATTACCCGATTTCCCCTGGGCAAAATGCTATTGTTTCCGATGGTCAGCAAGTCGGTACCGCTGAACCCATCACCGATGGCCCAGCCAATCCCCATGAAATTTTAGAGATTTTCTTCAACTACTGTCTCGAAAAGAGAGGTGTCTACGAAGCGGCTTTAAAGGGATTGCAACAGGCACAGGCATTTTTGGTCAATGAAGTTCAGTCGGTGTATCAGTCTCAAGGCATTGATATTGCTGATAAGCATATTGAGGTGATTGTTCGTCAGATGACCTCTAAAGTGAGGGTAGACGATGGTGGTGATACCACTATGCTACCAGGAGAACTCGTGGAGTTGCGGCAGATTGAGACAGTGAATGAAGCAATGGCGATCACTGGTGGTGCCCCAGCTCAGTATACACCTGTACTACTGGGAATTACCAAAGCATCCCTTAATACCGATTCATTTATCTCTGCTGCCAGCTTCCAAGAAACTACTCGTGTGCTGACAGAAGCAGCGATCGAAGGTAAATCTGACTGGCTCAGGGGTCTGAAGGAGAATGTCATCATTGGACGTCTGATTCCCGCAGGGACTGGCTTCAATGCTTACCAAGAGAGCAATCTTGGTAGTCCAGAACCAGAATTCGACCATGGGAGTAGCATGGTCTATGGCTATGGTGAACCCGCCGATAGTGCTGAATTACAGCAAGGCAACCTGCTTGATGATAACACAGCCCGTGTTTACAGCTTAGATGAGGAGAGTGATTTGGCTGCTGATCCTAGCAACTTAGACCTCTTGAATGGAAATTTTCCAGAATAAGATTGAACTTACCCCTGGATAAATCCTGGGAAAAACAAGGGCGTCTGATCATGAGCTTTTTAAAAGCTTTTCATCAGACGCCCTTACGGTATTATTTAGTATGATTCATTCCTATCACCAGACTTCAAGCTAGCTGTATGCTTAGGTCTGGATGCAGCCGCTCATCGGGTTTCCACGGGGATTACAAGGTGCGGAGGCAACCCTGGGCACACAGCCCCCAATGATTTATAATACACCGGTGCTGGACTAACGTAGTGTCATATTAAAATAAGAAGAAGGGGTTATAAACATGACAACTGTCAGTAAAAGTGAAAAACTCAAGGAAATACAGGAAGCCTATAAAAATAGTAATAAAATGGCTTATGAGTTGTGTAGAGTATTTGAACAGGTCTGGCAAGTTGCTCCAGATGAATCAGCCTTAGCAATAGCCAATAAGATTATGTCAAAAGACATATCTTATTTTATGTTTGTGTTTGATTTGGACACCGAGGAAGGTTATAGCGAAAAGCTCAAACAGGCTAGCAAGGAATCATTTAGAAGTCGTAGAGAATGGCGTCAAAAATTAGAAGACTTAGAAGAAAAAAAACAGCTGGAAGCAGAAGAAGAGGAAGTTAAGGAAAATTTGTTAAAGTTACTAAGTGATTCTAGCGCTGATACTGATAGCAATATCAGAGAAAATTTATTAGATATAGTAAAAGCTTGTCTTTGATTAAACCAGACCATTACCCGGCTCTATACATTTTCGGTTTTAGGGATTGCTGTTCCCTTTGCTATAGAACAGGTATGTAAGCATTCAGCTGTCAGTAGTCAGCCGTGAGCTAAAGGCTCACGCTACTTGAGGTGCTTTGTGGCACAGGCTTCGACCCTGGGACTTTCCGTTTTATTCAAAAGCTGTTCGGTGTAGCTCGCCCATAACTACCTCAAGTAGCACCTCAAGTAGCGCATAAGCTGATAGCTGATAGCTGAATGCTTACGAATTAATCGGGCGTTGCGTCAGTCTTTGAATGAATATTCGTAGAGTGGGCATCCTGCCCGCCCCAAAATAAGCATGAAACTGGCAAGATGCCAGTTCCACCAAGATGCCTATTCCACAGGTGCGCGCCCGAACGCGCCCCACGTCGGCTTTGCCGATAGGTGCGACCCAAGGGCGAGTAAATCGCCCTTGGGTCGCACCAAAGCGCGAATTTAATAATTAGATGCGGAAAGCGCACCTAAACACTCTTAAAATCATTCCATTATTAAGCAACGCCATTAATCGTGGGTTGTATCGCTCCAAAGATGGCCATTTAATTAATGCCGACCGTAATTGGTGCATGGAATATTGGTCGCAAAAGTAAGCACAATGGTTTTACCGGAGTGTCTAGAGGTTGCTTGGCACAACCAACAAAACTTTATGTTCTGTGAATCCCCGTCCTTCAGGTCCCGGAGCTGTCAACCCTTGGCTTAACGACTGCAATCAGAAAAGCGATCGCTTTTCTGAAATCTCAACTAAACAGGATTAGCCAGTGATTAGCCTTGAGTCTTAGCAGTGATTGTGATCCCCTTTGCTGCCCAGTGTTGCGTCAGTGCTGACTTCCAAATGTAAACTTTTGTAAATATCTGCATAATTTCCTGAGCTTGACCTGATACTTACTTGGATGGTGTAGTTGTAAACTTTTGTAAATAAATTATGGAATTTGCTGGATTCTCTGTTGAGTCTTTGATAAAATTTACAGCCCTTGTAAGTTTTCCATGGTGCTGATCAAACCAGGTCTAAGCTAATACACATTTACTTGGCATTAGCTGATTGGTTGCAATGTGATTGACGGTGAACAGTCAACGGTTGACTGTCAACGATCAACTGTAACGTTGATGCTTTAGCCACAGTCTGTAAGGGTTTACAAGTTTTATATCAAGGAAGGCAAGCAAATGGCGCAGGGTGCGTTTTATCAAGAAGATGAACTTTTATTAGAAGCAGTAAAGCTCTGGGATTTAGACAATTTATATATAGATATAGGCGAACAAAAACAGAGGGAAACCCAGAATAAAACCACACTTACACCAGTATAAAAAGTGTGCTTGAGAGGATTGCTTTGTGGCTACTCCCCAAAAAAAATAGCTGAGACTCTCCATCGGAGCTCTAACTCAATCGCTGTTGCCTTGACTAGGGGATTGTATCGATATGTCGAAGCACTAACTAATCGAGAATTAAATAGCCTCACTAACTGGAAAGACGTCCCTAACTGGCTAGAAGTTGCAGGATATAAAATGCCTCATTACCACCACGATTGGGGGGAAGCACCATAAATTTCTGCTTTCTATGGACGCACTAATCAACTCAATCAACTGCAGCAATGGATTAGTAAAAAGCAATACTCACTAGTAGCCATTCTCGGTATAGGAGGGATTGGTAAAACCACTCTGGCTGTCAAACTTGCAAACAACCTTCAGGGGGAATTTGAGTATATTATTTGGCGTAATCTGCGCCATGCTCCACCCCTGAAACAACTGCTAGTAGAGCTGATTCAATTCCTATCTCACCAGCAATCATTCAATTTACCAGAAGACATAAACGCTCTTATTTCTAGCTTGATAAAATGTTTACAAGAGCATCGGTGTCTGATCATACTCGATGACGCAGAGCAGCTTCTAAATCCTGGCGCTATAGCTGGATACTATCAAGCCAACTATGAGGATTATGGTCAGCTATTGAGACGAGTAGCCCAGGAAAAACACCAAAGTGCTTTGCTGCTGATCAGTTGGGAAAAATTTTTACAACTAGAGTTACTGGAGCAAAAAAATAACACTACTGCTTCATTAACCCTGAAGGGTTTACCTACAGAAGAAGCTGAAAAAATTTTAGTAGATAACGGTTTGTTTGGAAATACGGAAGAATGGGAAACCTTGATTAGCCGTTATCGAGGCAATCCCTTAGCCTTAAATTTAGTAGCGACAACAATTGAAAAATACTTTAATGGCAGTGTCTCGAAATTTTTAAGCTTGAATGATGTCTTTGTTCCTGAGCCAATCAGGTTAATTTTAATTGCACAGTTGAATCGCTTAGATAAGTCAGAAAGAGAAGTAATAAAGTATCTAGGTACAAGCACTACACCGGTTTCCCGGGAACAATTGCGGCAGGATATGACCATTAGCTCGGATTCAAAACTAATCAATGTTTTACAATCCCTCCAGAGGCGCTCACTGATTGAGACATTCACCGACATTAGTCAAACTTTTTTCACCCTATCCCCTGTAGTTAGTTCCGTGATTCTTAGTATTAAGTAGTCGGACAAAATTAGGTTTAACTGTCAAGATAGGGAACAGGGAACAGGGAACAGGGAACAGGGAACAGTATTAACTTTTGGTGGGTTTATAAAAGTTAATACTGTTCCGTTTATTTATTTCCAGGTACTTACTTGAAAGGGCAAAAGGCAACAGGAGAGAGGGAAGAGTGTGGAAAGTCTGGGAAGTGTGGGGAGGGTGGGGAGAGAAGAAGGTATATTTACCCTATTCCCTATTCCCTATTGCCTATTCCCTATTCCCTGGTCGCAGCGCTATAACAATTGACCTGAAATTTACTTACAAACTAAGTCATTAATAGCAGAGGATTTCTGCAATGGCGAAATTCCAGCCAAATCCAAAATCTGGGGAATCAAGTCTTCTCGCCGGACTGCCATCATGTGAACACCCTGGCACAGTTGCTGTGCGAGCTTAACTTGCTCAGCGGCAATTTTTATCCCTTCTTGTAACTGATTATCTGCTGCTGCTAGCCGATCAATAATCTCGTCAGGGATATTAACCCCTGGAACTTTTTTATTAATAAACTTAGCATTTTTAGCGGATTTGAGCAAAAATATCCCTGCTAAAATTGGCTTATTAGTACCAGCCGCAATCTGATCCATAAACTTCTCTAGGCGATCAAAATCGCAAATGAGCTGGCTTTGGAAAAACTCTGCTCCCGCTTCCAGTTTCTTTTCAAACCGACTTTGTAAGCCTGACCAACTCTTGAGCTGGGGGTCTACTGCTGCACCAGTAAATAAATCAGTTGCTTGATCAGTAAGGGGCTTATCATTGAAATCAACCCCTTGATTTAGCTTAGTAATTAGTTGCAATAGGCGTACTGATTCCAAATCAAATACACTTTTAGCATCAGGATGATCACCTGCTTTGACTGGATCACCAGTTAGGGCGAGAATATTACTGATACCTAAAGCGTTAATACCCATCAAGTCAGCTTGCAAGGCGATGCGGTTGCGATCGCGACAAGCCACCTGACAAATTGGTTCAATTCCCTGCTGGCGTAAAATCACCGAGGCTGCCCAAGACGACATCCGCATGACTGCCCTAGAGCCATCAGTGATATTGATAGCATGGACTCTATCTTTGAGGGTTTGAGCCATTTTGACCATGTGAGCTGGGTTACCCCCCTTGGGTGGTGCCACTTCTGCAGTAATCAAAAATTCACCGGACTCAACGGCAGTGCGAAACGAATTCTTAGTGGGGTTAGTCATTGGTTATGGTATTTACTTATCTCCAGGAATTAGGTTACAGCAATGAACCCTAATGCAGTTTTCACCCTGGACAAGGTCTGGTTTGCGATCGCTTCCGCTTTTTGTCGCCCCTCTCGCAACACGCCCTCAAGATAGCCCTGCTCTGACCTAACATCGTGATACTTCTGTTGAATCGGCTTGAGCGCTTCAATTGTTATTTCTGTCAGTAAGGGCTTGAATTTACCCCAACCCATATCCCGACATTCTGTAGCCACCTCTTCCTTTGTTTTCCCAGAAAGCAGGGTATACAACGTTAGTAGATTATCACATTCCGGGCGTTCTGGGTCATCAAACCATAAGCCTCTAGTTGGGTCAGTTTTACAGCGCTTGATTTTCTTTTGAATCTCCTCAGGGGAGTCAAGCACGTTAATCCTGCTCAACTCGGATGGATCAGACTTAGACATTTTGCGCCTGCCATCAGTGAGACTCATGACACGAGCACCCGTTTGCCGGATCATAGGCTCTGGCAACTTTAGCACAAGTTTCTCCTGACTGCCAAACTTGTCATTAACTCGGATAGCGATATTACGAGTCAGTTCGATGTGTTGCTTTTGGTCCTCTCCCACTGGAACTTTATCGGCATCATAAAGTAAAATATCCGCTGCCATCAACACTGGGTAGTCCAGTAAGCCAGTACTGACATTTTCCCCTTGTTTTACCGCTTTTTCCTTGAACTGGATCATTCGCTCTAGCCAGTTAAGAGGAGTAATGCAGTTGAGCAGCCAAGCTAGTTCACTGTGGGCAGGGATATGGGATTGTACGAAGATAGTAGAGCATTCTAAATCAATCCCGCAGGCTAAGTAGAGGGCAGCAATGCTTAAGGTATCTTCTGCTAGAGTTGCTGGGTTATGGGGTACAGTAATAGCATGTAAATCAACTACACAAAATAGATTATCATACTCACTTTGACCTTCGACCCAGTTGCGGATAGCTCCAAGATAGTTACCCAGGTGAAGATTGCCAGTTGGTTGAACTCCAGATAGAACGCGCTGTTTACCCATGTATGATCTAGTGATTGCTTAAATCGGTTTGCCGAAACGGTATCAGTGTAATCCCATTTTCCCACTGCTTAGGCTAAATTTGGATTATTTTCGCCATTGCTAGGTCGTGAACCCAGCCATCAGTTCAGCCATCAGTTAAAATTTTTTGCCATTTATTGCAGCTTGGATGAGAAGATAGTGGTGTAAAGATTCTTAATATTTTCTTAATCGGACTTATAGCATGGCAGAAATTCAGTTCTCTAGAGGCATCAAAGAAGAAGTTGTACCCGATATACGTATAACTCGCTCGAAAACTGGTCAGACTGGCACTGCAACCTTTTATTTTAACAAGCCTCAAGCTATCGATAAAGACTTTAAGGAAGATATCACCGGAATGTACATGGTTGACGAAGAAGGTGAGATTTCTACCAGTAAGGTTAATGGCAAATTTGTTAATGGTGAACCAATGGCTATAGAAGCAACTTACATAATGAAATCTCGAGAGCAGTGGGATCGTTTCATTCGTTTTATAGAACGGTATAGTGAAGAAAATGGACTTACTAAATCCAAACAGGATTAAGCTGAGTCTTGAGTGCTGGGTACTAAGTCTGGTTTACAGGGTCTGGTTTACAGCTAACCGTCAACCGTCAAAAACGCTTAAGCATATGCGCGAAGCGCACGCGTGCGCGTTCAGCCGTGTCACGGCTGAACGCGAACAGCGGTCAGCCGTAAGCAGACTTAACTCAGATTAAACGAAGGCTTACCTCTTTCATTCAAAAGCTGTTCGCGTAGGGTGCCCGTAGCGCATTAGCTGATAGCTGATAGCTGATAGCTTACAAAAAAGCTTAGTACTCAGCACTATACCCAAGTCAGATGTCGCTGATTTCCTTAGTAATTACATTAATCGGAGGAGAACAATACACACAAAGCTCATTAGCAATCGCTACCGCTTCTTCAGGGGTTTTATCTAAATACATTGCGGTCAGAGCATAATCTTGTCCAGCACCAATGGCACCAAATTCATTAATTTTATCCACGAGATAGCCATCACTGATACAAAAAATATCCCTTTCTACTGCTAACAAATATTCATTTCTGCGACCAAAGGTATCGTCTTTATCCTTTGCCCAAGCATAAAATTCCACAATAAAATCCAGAACAGCCTCAACGGTAGGAGCTGCTGGAGAATGGTTTCTGGCAAATATTTGCATGAAACTCAGTTCCATGGTATATCCCACGCCGCCAATAATCATGTTATTGATTTCAAATAGCTTGCCCCACTCATCCCCAGTGACCCGGTGAGTTTGCTTGAGGTATCCTGACAGCCGAATGCTGTCGGAGGCAAAAACTAGTTTATCAGGGTATTTTCTGGCAGCCACAACGCTCATAAGTTGCTCCTAATGGTTTTAGTGGATGATTACGATCAAACAGGCACCGATATAGCAGTCATTAACAACCCAGTTTAGACCTTATCCATGGTAACCAGTTCATTTATTGAAATAGGGAACTTCGGATCCCAGAACAGAAAACAGAAGGACTTTTCGCAACTTTACACAAGTTAATACAGCAATGTTGATTTTTGTCGAGGTACTTATGGATCACAGCTGCCCAAGAAAAATACCTGGCAGCTGATCGCTGGAGTTCGATTCATGAGCAACCGCGACCCTGAGCCAGCTAAGGCATCACCCAAGCCACAGGACGGAGCGATCGCCGAGAGTTCAAAGTACTGACTAACCAATATGCACCTGAATCAGTAAAGTCAGTCAACTAAAAAAAAGTACCCTTTTGGGTACCGTCATCCTCTAAGAGGATTTCTTAGAGTGTTATTAACGAAGCCGGAGCAATGGCTCAAAGGATTTTTACTCCTGAGAAATTGTTCCTGTTCCGTTAGTTTAAGTTTAGAACAATACTAGCATGAGCAATAGTAATAGTGAACTTGAGCAAGGATTTGAGAATCCTCCCGAACTAGAAAACTCTGGGATGAGTGAGGATGAATACGAAGAATCCGCTGATTATCTTGAGGAACCTGAGAACTTAGGTGACTTTGAGAGCGCCTCGACAGAAGCTGAGGAAAGCGAGTATATGGAGTTCGATGAGACCTTGTTGCAAATCAAGGCTGATGTTGAGACCCAGCTTTCCCAGGCAGTGGCGCAAACTAGCGACGCTGTCCAGGCAGAAAATGTCTTTGAAGGTGCTGGAAACATTCAGGGTATTGGCTTAGGGATATCTGAAGATCCCAGCCAGAGCTTAGCTCCTGGCGCTGCCAGCCTGAATTTATATGTTGCTGAACCGGTGTCAGTGGATGAAGCGAAGGCTGCCCTAGTGGATTCAATGGGGATTTCAGCAGCTAGCAGTGACGATATACCGGTGAATGTAATTGTCACCGGAATCATTGATGCTCAGCCCCATCGCTTCAAAATACGTCCTGCACCAGGAGGAGTTTCAGTGGGTCACACCCGGGTAACAGCTGGCACTTTAGGTTGTCTGGCTCGTGGCCGTCGTGCTCCTCGAAACGGGCGTCTTTTGATGCTCAGCAATAACCATGTGATTGCCAACTCCAACAATGCCAGCTTTCGAGATCCAATCATCCAACCTGGTCGCTTAGATGGTGGTCGTAGCCCTCGGGATCAAATCGCGATTCTAGAGCGCTTTGTCCCCATCAACTTCCGAGGTGGAAGGAACTATGTGGACGCTGCTACCGGTTGGTGCTGGCCATCTCGTGTGCGGAAAGAACTTGTCTATGTGTCCGGGGGCAGTCCTCGTTATTTCCGCGTGAGCAGCCGGATTGTTGCTTGCCGTCGCGGGATGATAGTTGGTAAGTCAGGTCGTACCACGCAACTAACCCGTGGACAAGTTACTGATTGTAACGCCACTATCCGCGTTAATTATGGCGGCGGCCGGGTGGCGCTGTTTGCCGATCAGATTACCATTCGCGGCACTAGCGGCAACTTCAGTGCAGGGGGTGATTCTGGCTCTCTGATTTGGACTTACGACAGTCGCCGTAATCCAGTCGGTTTACTCTTTGCTGGTGGCGGTGGTTTGACCTTTGCCAACAAGATAACTCGAGTTGTGGCAGCATTAGATATTAATCTATACACCTAACACTTGAGTGGGCTTGGCTGGGACTCTGCCCTCACCTGAGCCTCAGCTAACCTTCTGTCCACCATGGCTTCTAAGCTGTTAGGCATTTTTAATGCCTAACAGCAAAACAGAAGGCATTTGGCATTTGGCAGAAGTAAGGAGGACAAAGGATATACTCCAATCCTCCAAAAATCTCTGAAACCTATAGCGCTGCGCTCTCGTCTCTTTACACTATGATGGGGATTTTAGCTAACAGCTAAAACTCCACAGTGATTTGTAAATACGAGAGCGCTGATTGCTATATCGATAGCAATCAACTAGATCAATCCAAGTCAAAGCATTACTAGGTATCGGTTTTAGCTTTTGTCGGCTCGACAAATGTCTCCGTACCCCTAAGCACCTCTTAGTTATGTCCGATGGAGAAGTGAACATGAATATTACAGAGAAATCTGACAAAATAAAAGTATTAGTTCTATTACTGACGGCCAGTTTAACGGTCATGAGTTGCACTATGTCTAATGGTTCAGACTTCGGCTCCCCCCCTACTGACAAGGCCTCACCGGTTGAAGAGGCTGCGGTGGATTACATTGGAGAGGATCAAGAAGTGGCTAATTCAGAAATCGAGAAGGTTAAGCAATCCCACGAGCAGCGCTTATTAGCGATAGATGGGGTGACAGGGGTTGGCATTGGACAAGACCCTCAGGGCAATCAGGTAATTACTGTTTATGTCCTCAATGCCGAAGTGCAAAAAAAAGTCCCCCAAGAGCTTGATGGATTTATGGTGCAAACCGAAATCACCGGTGAAATTAAGGCATTCTAAATCGGGGTTGACAACCGCCTCAGCTTTGGAGATAGTGCTGGCTAGGGTCAAATAGCTTCCTGGTGGAGGGATTTGTGTGGCGGGGTTTCCGAGTTCCCGATTCCCGATTCCCGATTCCCGATTCCCGATTCCCCTACACAAGATTACCAAGACCAGCCATTAAGCCGCGACAGACACCAGTCAGGAAATCTAAGTCTAGGGTATCAATGCGATCGCTTGGTTTATGGTAATGGGGATTGCGCAGAAATGCTGTATCGGTTACCATCAAAGCTCGATAACCTTGGTCCCAAAATGGAGCGTGGTCACTGAGTCTGGTCTGAGGAACGATTACCCCTCGTAATGGTACTGGTAAGCACTGACAAGGGATCCCAGCTTGGCGGATAAAGCGAGCTAAATGCCTAAAGTCAAGGATTGTTGGCAAGTTTCCCACTAAAGCAATGAAGTCCCCCTGATTGGGGTAAAAGTATTTTAGTCCTGGTGGGTACCATTGGGAATTGGGAGTGCGATCGCAATACCCTAACATTTCCAAAGACAGCATTAACCGCAAGGGTTGCTGTTGTTCTTTTAAATAGGCAGCATAGGCAGCACTTCCGAGCAATCCATACTCTTCCATATCAAATGCTACTAGTCGGACTGGGTGTGTAGGCGCTTGAGTGGCAAAGGCTCTAGCTAACTCCAAGAGCACCGCTACACCGGTAGCATTATCATCTGCTCCTGGGCTTCCAGGTACCGCATCATAGTGAGAGCCAATTAAAATCGGAGCAAACTGTTGCGGTCTCGCCTCTTTTGCCGGTAGATTCAGAATCAGATTATGATGGGTTTTGCCCGACACCTGAAACTTGTGAATTTCAACGCTTCCCCACTGTTCTAATTCTTGGCGGATGTACTCCTGGACATAGAAATGTCCCCCAGATGCCATATACGGATCGCGATCGCGTACTATCTGACTGAGGTGGGTGATTAGACGTTCTTTTAGATCCAAAGTAATGTAATCAGGCAGAAGATTATCATCTAATCTTACCATCTGGGGATTTGGGCGATTGAGTGGTAAAGGCATAGGCTTTGGGCAACAGAACCGCTACACCAGTACCATGATTATGTCCTCAGGTGATTTCCGGGTAACCGATTGTAGTCAAAATCCCTGATTATGGGATATAATTAGATTAAACTATTCCGATATTTTTTCTCGTGTCCAGGTAGATTCAGCATTACATGGTGATGGCTTCTAGCCAACACTTGATTCTCCTGGATTTCGAGACTTCCTAATTTTTTTAATTCTGAGCAGATGGACTGCGACCCAAAGAAATGCCCCCCATCTCCCATATACAGATTGCGATCTACAGCGTTTGTATATGGGTTGTAAACACACTTCTTGTAAAAAAAGGCAGCTATGCTGAAGTAAAGGAGTAAGGTTTCAAGGGGAATGTTTTTTGATAACTAATTATCCGGACATGATATCAAACAGCTTTGAGGAGATGCACCCTGACAACAAGGCAAAAGGTAACAGGCAAAAGGCAACATTAGGAAAGAGATATGAAGTTCCTTATTCCCTACTTCCTCCTCCCAGCCCTATCCTTAAAATTACTAGTTAAAATTACCGTAAGCATTCAGCTATCAGCTCTCAGCTATCAGCTCTCAGCTATCAGCTTTGAGCTTTTAAATAAAACAAGTAAGCATTCGTTTAATCTTTGTTAAGTCAGCTGACGGCTGACGGCTGACGGCTGAATGCTAACGGCTGAATGCTTACAAATTACCAAAGCGATCGCTTACCAATGATTATGCGATTCTCTGCAAGATACCCTACGGGATTCTCTGACAGAGACCCTAAGGGATTGACCTAAGGTCACGCTACGCGATGAAGCGAACGCGCCCCGCGTGGCCTTAGGCCTCAGCTTCCGCGCTTGTGCGATCGCTTTTTTTTATTATCCCTAAAACTCCCCAAAAAAAACTTTTCAAAACCCTTGACAAATACAATCATAATCATTACTATTATTTATATAAACCTAACGAGTTCAAATTTTGATCTATGTCAAAAGACTTTAAGTCAAACTTCAAGAAACAACCTGTTGAGCACACTCTGAAAGGCTCTCGTGAAGCAGTAATCTATAGTATGCAAATGCTTTATAAATTGGGCTATGGGTCGATTGCGGAATGGACTCCTCTTGAGGCGACTGAGGTTCCAGGGGAAGTGATTACTAAAATGATGAAGTATTGGCTGTTGCCATAACACTTTAAATTTCTGGGGGGGTTTCCCCCCCCCTGGCAAAGGCTCCGGTCTGTTACTATAGCTTGGCCTTTGGCCAATTACATCGGATTACATCAGGTTGGGTTTGAAAACTCATTGACATAGATCATTTAAATAGCCGTGGATAGTATTTCTACGGCTATTTTTTTTTACTTTTGGTAGCGCTATTTTATTCCCAGTAATCAACTTTATGTAAATATTAATTTTTGTAAACAATATAAAAGATACGGAATTTTATAGTATAATTGATTTAAATGCTAACCGTTATATAAGTTAGGTTTCACTAAGATAAGCTTAACTATTAGTTTGATTATGAAGCTTGATACTCTTGTAGATTTTGGATCAATTGTCGGAGCTTTTTTGGCTGCAATAGGCTTCCTAGTTTCTTTAAGACAATTCAAGCTCAGTAGAACCATGTCTTATATGCAGCACTTGAGTGATCCCTCAATGATTGAAACAAGGGTTGATGTGGATGCTTGGTTAGACTCTTCAGATGATGATAACGCTCGCCTACTTCAGCTACAAGAAGATACTGAATTGCACATTAAAGTAAAAGTTTTCCTGAGTTTCTGCAATCAGATTTCTATTGCTTACCGATTTGGAGCAATTCACAATAAGATGGCATTTGATATTTGGAATCCTTTTATACCTTATTATTGGGACAGGTTAAGATTTTATATTGCTTGGCGACGTTCTCAGGGATATAGCATAGGTCATAACTTAGAAAAATTTGCCAGAGACATACGAAGTTTTAATATAAAATAGACATCTCCAATCCAAAAAAGCAAAAATTGTATTTTTTTTTATGTTATATTAAAATTTAATAACCCTTGCGCGCAGCACTACAAGTTATGAGTATGACAAATTACAATCAGGTACTTAATCAAATTCATTCTCTTAGTCTCTCTGACCAACTACGATTACTAGATGAATTAAAAGTCTTAGTTAATCAAGCGATAGAAGTAGAAGGAGATGAAGAAACCATTCCAATCACAGAAATTGTTCAAAGTCAAGAAGCTTGGTAAAATTATCGCTCCGGTAACGATAAAGGAATTTCATCTAAAGATTTAAAACGTAAGTTATTAGGAGAAAAGTTTGATTGATAGACAAAGGAATGCAGCAAGGTCTTGGAGCTTTACCCCAACACCTCACTCCTCCCTCTTCTCTACTCCCGACTCCCGACTCCCTATTCCCTATTCCCGCTCCTGCTTACAAAAATCATGAGCCTTATTGTTAATCTTATCAAGAATATCAGTTACCTCAGCTGGAGGATTAGGCATCAGATAAATTTCCCGTAATGCATCTGACCAAAGTTGTTTGTCGATGAAATAGTTAACTCGTTCCAAAGCAATCTTTTCAGCAGTTGCATCTTTAGCTTTCAGATTACTTTCTAATTCATTTAACTCAGTGGTGACTTGATTACGCTTTTCGTCATCCATTAGACGAAAACTTTTCTTAGTAGGAAGTTCGTCTAAAGGAATTGTATTCCGCCAAAAGTAAGCTTTACCTGGTTGTAAGGGCTTGCCTTGATAAAGGATATTAGTGGTAGTAGGCTCTAAGGGTTGCTCCCACCATTGTTGATTACTACGCATTTTACGCACCTCAATACCTTTCATTTCTCCTTGCCATAGGAATAGGGGTTGCTCACTCCAAATTTCTAAGCTTCCTTTATGATTAGAATTCGGGTCAATATCTGATAGCTGACCAGGGGTGAGCATGCAGAGAGTTTGCTCGCTAGGATTATCATCTGTTGAGTTACCTCTTGTGCCCCCTTTACCTTTCTTCCTTCGCAATCTCTCCCAGATATCACCCCATTTTAACGTAATTAGCTGGCCTTGAGACTGGGATAACTGCTGATCAGACTGAGGTCTTTTTACTATTGCATTAATAGGCAGTGCAGAAGAACAGACTAGCACGACCATTGTTAGTAATAGTGTGGATTTGTTCTGAATTATTTTAGGCATAATATGCTTCCTGACTGATAAGTTAATGATTAAATAAAGCATTTATCGCAGTTATGATAATTGCTATATTTGACTAGGGATCCCCCCTAACCCCCCTTAATAAGGGGGGAACTTGATTCGATTCAAACATTCCCTTAATCAGGGGGGGAGCTGATTCGATTCAAACATTCCCTTAATCAGGGGGGAACTTGATTCCAGTAAACCATTCTTTTCTATTGCCTTTTGCCTTAACAGAATAAGCTTTGTAATCATGAGTAGAATAATTGCTATAATGTTCCCGATTCTCGATTCTCGATTCCCTACTCCCTACTCCCTACTCCCTACTCCCTACTCCCTACTCCCTACTCCCTACTCCCTACTCCCTACTCCCTTTGCGTAATGCTATAGATACTAAAAACTACTAAAGGCATCAAAGTAGGTAGCAGCACCTTCAAGGAGATATAAACTTGTAGTGAAACCAAGCAATAAACTAACCAACAAAGCAAGCAAGCATTACCTAGATTGCTAAACCACCATTGCTGTTGCTCGGGATCATCCTGTTTAATTAACCTAAATCCTTTACCTAAAACAGCGGTTAGCAAAATCATCAAGGCATTAGGAATTGGTATCACCAGATGCTGGGAAAAAAGATGGTGGGCGATGTAACTATGGGCTTCACCACCAGTAAATGATGATTTGCTATCGAACCAGTCTCGCCAACCCTGTGAACCACGCCAGAACGCTACCGGAAGGGGAAGCAGATTATTATCTTGCCCTTCTTGATCGACTCCCGCTTCTTTATATCCTCCTGAAGCAACAATCACAATGGTCTGGTTAAGGCTGAGACCATCAGCTAGAGCATCTCCAGAACAGGAGCCTAATAACTCACAAGCAGAAATTCTTTGATAAACTTGCTCTGGAGGGAGGGAATAGTCAATAATCGGTTGAAACCATTGTAAGAAATATGCGATCGCAGGACGTTTTACCCTCCCCAACCAAGCCAGTTGTGTATTAGTTTGTGTATCGGCTTGTGTATGGGAACCATTAACCAAATCAATCACTGAAGTCCTAAATTTCTGATTACTGTCTTGAAGCTCAGGTAATCCCATCGCTAATTGAGTAGTGCCGGAATCTTGATCACGTAAACAATAGGAAAGGACTAGTAAATAGCTAAACGGACAACTTTGATCACACTTATTGCTAGGTAACTCTACATACCAATCATAGGTTGTAATATCTCCCTCCATGGTTTGATTGAGGTTAGCAATTTGAGCACTCACCCCATAATAATCAGCAGGATGCTCAGCTTCAATTGCTGCCCAAACTAACCACGTATTCCTGTTAATCGCTTCAGTAATTGATTGCCGTAACTGTTTACTATTATCGGGCTGTTGTTTGTCTTGATCTAAAATATAATCAAACCCAATTATCCGAGCATTACTGGTAACTAATTTATCCAATATACTTGCTAAGTAACCATAATCCATATACCTGCCATCAACCAATTTAACGTTGTCCTGTTCAAGAGACTTGTTATCAATTTGAACTAACCGAACTGGAGACTGAACTGGAGAAGGATTAGCTTGCCACTGCACCTGCTGAGTAACCTGACGGTAACCAGCTTGTAACAACAGACGAAATTCTAGCAGTAAATCCTGAACAGGTGGGATTAAACTAACGGTTAACCATGCCGATAACCAAAGGGCTTCTTTCTTAGTAGGTAACCAATTTCTGAGACTGTGCCCTAAACCAAATGGTTCCAAACGAAACAGTACTGATTGGGGATGGCGAAATAAGGTAGGGATTAGGTAAGCAGAAGGATAGGTAAGATTTTGTTGGTCTTTGAGAAAAGCACAAGCATCCCGTAGCGCTTCATGAACATCCTTATACTCAGCCAAACTGTTGAGAAACTGGACAATAAAAACTTGAGCCACCTGATTGTGAATAGGTTCTGCCATTACCGCCACTTGAGGTAACCCTAAAGCAATTAGGGATTCCGCAATTGAGATACCATCACAAGAATTAAAAATAGCAAACTTCAGGCCATTAGCTATCCCTTGTTGGAGGGATTGTTTAATCTCATTAATTCCTAGAGAAGCATCAGGAGCAATATGTAATTCCCCACCAGTAAAGGCAGTTTCATTACTATGTCCAGCAAAAAATAAAATATCCCAACCCCTAGGATTAGTAATTTCCTTAACGATTTCTTGCTTAAGAGTACTAGAGTCTTTTTCTGGTTGCCAACCAATAAATTTGATTTCAGCCAGCTTAGACAGGTGAGCTAACGCCTTGCGGTCTTCTTCAAAGTCTAATCCTTTTTCATCACCCAATATCGCCAAAACTCTGGCTCGGCGACGGATACGAGTCATAATTTTATTATGACTAATTCCAGCATTGATAGTTTTAGAAACCCGAGCAATCCGGATAGTTCCGAATCCCGATAAATTCGTCCTAGTAGTAGTACTAATTTCCCAAGCTTCCCAAGGTAAGCGAGTTAATTCAGGACAGTTACAGGTGAGGAAAATATCAACCCAATACCGACGATTACTAGACGAATCCGTAGCTGCCTTAGCAATTTCCTCACGAATCTCATATAACTCTCCATCCCGTAACCAACTATGAAATATTGATAAAAACCTAGCTTCTGCTTCCCGCAACAGGCCAGCGGGATCTTTCATAACGGTAAGTCTACCACTTTTTGGGACTTTTACTCGCAAATTTTTGTAACAATTAATGTAAGCCTGTTTCCAGTCTTGGTAACCTTGATCAAGGTCTTGAGGATAATCTACTATGGCAGCAATAGTCTTACCGTTTTCCCAAGATAACTCAAAGTTACAACCTGACTTTATTTTGATGACTTTAAGGTGGAAAATTTTACTTTTCATGTTACTTATAGTAGTCAGCGGTCAGTGGTCAGCGGTCAGCGGTCAGCGGTCAGCGGTCAGAGCCGGTGGGTGGAATGGGCATCTTGGTGGAATGGGCATCTTGCCCGTTTCATTTCCGACGGGCTGTCTCAACCAGGCGCTCAGAGGTGGAAAATCAGGGCGAGCCCTTGGGTGGTGCGTTACGGGGCGGGCTGTCCCAACACTGGCGCTCGGTGTTGAACATGACGGCAAGCCCGCCCCTAACGCACCCTACGCGATTCCCGATTCCCGATTCCCGATTCCCGATTCCCTACTCCCTACTCCCTACTCCCTACTCCCTTTAAATTCAAACAACATCGAGGTGTGTGCTGTTTCGTCAGCAGTGGTAATTGTAGCTAGAAACTTTTCGTGATTAGCTCCTACAAACTGAGTAAATAAATAGTCGTCATTACTGCTCAATTCCTGTTGATCCAAGACCATGGTAAAATCAGTAATACGCAATTTTATTCCCGAAGGTGGAGTATTACCTGGGCTAGCTCCTAGGATTAGCAATATAGTCCAATCTCCCTCTGGTTCAGACTGAGGTAATGGCCAAGTTACAGCATAGAGGCGCAGTGGAATTCCAGCTAGTTGAAAATCTCGATAACTACGGACAGCGGCAGCAGGAATTTCGATATCAATAATAGTTAGAATCTCAGCTAATTCTTGGGCTGGGTTACCACTAAACCGCAATGCTGGGGAAGGTGCTGGTAATAGCTGCCAAGATAATTCTTGAGCTAGGTCATCAATTTTATTATATAACCATTGTCCCACATCAATCGCCCGTTGATTCAGGATTTCGATTACGTCTTTAATATAATCCTGACTGGGCTGTGGTATTTCTGGTAAAGGAATTTCCTCAGGAGATAGACATTGTAAATCCAGTAGTAAGTCGTCTCCACTCATAGTAAACCTAGATAAAGGGAGCTCGTAAGTCTGATCAGAGCCAACAACTAGATTACTAATATCTCTGACTAACTGGTCGTATCGATTGACGCCTTTAATCCCAGCAATACCTAAGTCATCATCAATGGCAATCACCACATAAAAATGAGCAGTGAATTGGGGAATAGTAACAATTGCTTCAGGCAGCGTTACGAAGGGGTCGCTAAATCCAAAGCTAGGAATAATGCAAATATTGAAATCTCCTACCTGTAGATTACACACAGCATTAATAGCTTTAGAAATAGCTTGAGATAATCCAGAGTATCCTAACCGATTAGCTGCCCGTTCTACCCGTAAACTTGGCTCTCGTTTTTCCAGCCAATCTTCAAAGACTAGTAAGGCTAACTCTTGGAGATAGATAGCTAATGTTCCTGATGTTTCCGCCATCTGGTTGGCAATATCCAGAGCTTGTTGTTGTTGTTCTAATTCCCGCGTTAGGGTTTCGGTTAATGCTGGAAAGGAAATCATTTCTGTAGATGTATTTAGCATTTTCAGTTGAGAATATATTGAGGGAACAGGGAATCGGGAATCGGGAATCGGGAATCGGGAGTCGGGAGTAGACCCTGATTGAGATCCCCCTAAATCCCCCTTAATAAGGGGGACTTTTGAATCTAATTCCTCCCTTCGTTTTTTAAGGGGACTTTTGAATCTAATTCCCCCCTTCGTTTTTTAAGGGGACTTTTGAATTTAATTACTCCCTTTTTTAAGGGGCGTTTTGAATCTAATTCCCCCCTTTTTTTAGGGGACTTTTGAATCTAATTACTCTCTTTGTTTTTTAAGGGGCGTTTTGAATCTAATTCCCCCCTTTTTTAAGGGGGGTTAGGGGGGATCTATGAACAGGGAATAAGCAACGCCAAAATTCCAATAAAATTCCCACACTCCCCACACTCCCTACTCCCGATTCCCGATTCCCGATTCCCCACTCCCGATTCCCGATTCCCGATTCCCCACTCCCTTTTTTAATATTTCACATAAAGTCCTAGAAAAATTACTAGACAGTTTGTATTTGTTTTTAACAAAGGTTTCCTTCCTAGCTGCAGTCATAATCCGGTTAATTTCTTCTTCCACAAACTGACTAATTCGTTGCTCTAATTCTTTAACCTCTTGTGCAGAAGCGTAGGCTTGGCCTAACTCCACGAGTTGGTGATGTAATCTTACGGAAGTGCGTCTAGCAATATCAGCCCGAAAGGCTTTCAGGTCTAGCAAGCGACTGACTTGATATTGAGCAGTTAAGCCGATTTGGGCAGCAATCTTAGTCATAGTAACATGCTGACATTGAAATAAATCTAGTGCTTCTAAAAATTGCTGATGTCTTGGCTTTTGTTTACGACTTAGATAAGTCACTCGGTTTTGAATAACCTCTTGAATAGCAGTAGTTAAACAATCCTGTAGTAATTGGTCATAGGCAGCTAATACCTCGTCTTCCTCCTGATTGTTACTTGTATCATCAGCTGCTAATTGATGCTCAAATTTTCCTAAAGCTTGAGTGGGAACATTCCTGCCACGATTTCGTTTATAGTCTCGAATTAGCTGAGCTAACCGTTGTAAATCAGTAAGCACTGCTTCTGGAGATAGTTGTCCTATCAGCTGTAATTGCTCTTTGGTAGGAATTGGGTAAGGAGTTGTAAGTTTACCTAAGCCCTGTTGTTGTCGTTGTTGGTTAATTTGATTACGCTCTGCTTGCAGTTGACGTACATAAACCGTTTGATAACTTTCTAATAACTCACGATAGTGGTTAATTTCTTGATCAGTTAGCTGATGAAACTCCGATAGAATACGGTTTAGTTTACCAGGAGTAGTTTGTTTCAGTAATAACCAATCCGTTACCTGCTCAATTCCATGGTAGAGTAAAAATTGTTTTACCTCCCTATGGGTTTTCACTAGTCTCTTTGTCCAGGAAAATAAGCTACTTTTATCTGGGTCAAAGGTTTGTAAACTATAAGTAATTATAAAATTATCTCCCCCTAGTTTATGGCCTTGATCGGGCTCAGGATAACGGTCAAGGACTAATGGCAGTAGGTCATCCATGGTAAAATTATGTTGCTGACCAAATTGCTCTACTAACTGATAACAAACCTCCTTGATTTGGTGAGAAACTAAACAACGTAGACAAACCTCAGCCAGCTCAAGGTCGTCGTCTTGGGTGTGATAACGTTGCCACAGTCTGCTAATCAGGGCGTGGTCTATGGTGTCTTCACCTGTAGACAAAGTAAGAGCTTGGGCACTGATAAATTCCTTAGCCTCTTCTATCGGTTTAGTTTGATGTTGACCCAAACGATTAATATAATTGAGTGTCCAGTATTTGGCTAAGCTGGTCTTCATGAGGGAATCGGGAATCGGGAATCGGGAATCGGGAGTCGGGAGTCGGGAGTCGGGAATAAAATTTAGATATATCTCACGCTTACTAGGAAATGCTATATATAGCAATCTCCCCGGACAAAGAACCAAATGTCATTCTTACCTATCTGGTAACTATCGGAACCTATGCATTCTGTCAAAAAAACTGGGCTTGAAGTGTATAGCGCTACGCGCAAGGCAACAGGCAAGAGGCAAGAGGCAAAAGTTGACTACAAAAGGTTTTCAACTTGTATCAATGTCCTAACTTGAATGCGTAGTGCTATATAAGTGAAGGGCTTTCTCCCTGCTCCCGACTCCCGATTCCCGATTCCCGATTCCCGATTCCCGATTCCCGATTCCCTTAATCATTGCATAGGTTCAGGAATCTCTCAGATATAGGGAAGTAGAGAATAATTCAATATCCGATATGAAACTTAAGCACGTCTTATTTTTGGGACTTCTCACTGTCTGCCTCACCCCTGGGGAACTCCCTGTTGTGGCTAGATTCCTGAATTTACCACCAGTGGCTCAGGAACAAAACCCGGTTAGGCCAGAGCAAGAAGGGACTTTAGCCCCTGGTGATGTCATAGTTGAAGTAGACAGTAAGAAAGCAGAGGCAGACAAATTCTTTCTACAGGGACTTAGTCACGTTCGTCGCAGTGAGTTCTCAGAAGCATTACAGTCTTGGCAGCAAGCATTGGTGATTTATAAACAAATCGGAGACCGCAAGGGTGAAGCTAACTCCCTGACTAATCTGGGTAATGCATACCGTACTCTGGGAGAGTACAAAAAAGCGATTGATTACTACCAACAATCAATCGCTTTTCAAAGGGAAATCGGACACCGCAAGGTTGAAGGTGCCTCCCTGATTGGTCTGGCTACTACATACCATCATCTGGGAGAGTACAAAAAAGCGATTGATTACTACCAACAATCAATCGCTTTTCAAAGGGAAATTGGAAACCGCAAAGGTGAAGCTAACTCCCTGTATAATCTGGGTAATGCATACCGTACTCTGGGAGAGTACAAAAAAGCGATTGATTACTACCAACAATCGATAGCTATTGCTAGGGAAATCGGACACCGCCACGGTGAAGGTGCCTCCCTGGATAATCTGGGTGGTGCATACTTTAATCTGGGAGACTATAAAAAAGCGATTGATTATCACCAACAATCTTTAGCTATTGCTAGGGAAATCGGATACCGCCTGGGTGAAGCTGCCTCCCTGAATAATCTAGGTCTTGCATACCGTCATCTGGGAGACTATAAAAAAGCGATTGATTACCACCAAAAACCCTTAGCTATTGCTAGGGAAATCTCAGACCGTAAGGTTGAAGCTATTTTCCTGAATAATCTCGGTAATGCATACTTTGATCAAGGAATTAGTCACTTTGGTCGCAGTGAGTTCCCAGAAGCATTACAGTCTTGGCAGCAAGCATTGGTGATTTATAAACAAATCGGAAACCGCCAGGGTGAAGTTAGCTCCCTAAATAATCTCGGTAGTGCATACAAGAATCTGGGAGAGTACAAAAAAGCGATTGATTACCTCCAAAACTCCTTAGCTATTGCTAGGGAAATCTCAGACCGCAAGGGTGAAGCTGGCTCCCTGAATAATCTCGGTAATGCATACTCTCATCAAGGACTTAGTCACCTTCGTCGCAGTGAGTTCCCAGAAGCATTACAGTCTTGGCAGCAAGCATTGGTGATTTATAAACAAATCGGAAACCGCCAGGGTGAAGTTAGCTCCCTAAATAATCTCGGTAGTGCATACAAGAATCTGGGAGAGTACAAAAAAGCGATTGATTACCTCCAAAACTCCTTAGCTATTGCTAGGGAAATCGGACACCGCGAAGGTGAAGCTGCCTCCCTGGGTAATCTGGGTGGTACATACTATTATCTGGGAGAGTACAAAAAAGCGATTGATTACTTCCAAAACTCCTTAGCTATTGCTAGGGAAATCTCAGACCGTAAAGGTGAAGCTAAATCCCTGATTGGTATGGGTAGTGCATACCGTACTCTCGGAGACTATAAAAAAGCCATTGATTACCTCCAACAATCTTTAGCTATTGCTAGGGAAATCGGACACCGCGAAGGTGAAGCTAACTCCCTGAATAATCTGGGTAGTGCATACCGTACTCTCGGAGACTATAAAAAAGCGATTGATTACCTCCAAAACTCCTTAGCTATTGATAGGGAAATCTCAGACCTTAAGGGTGAAGCTAAATCCCTGTATAATCTGGGTGTTGCATACAAGAATCTGGGAGAGTACAAAAAAGCGATTGATTACCTCCAAAACTCCTTAGCTATTGATAGGGAAATCTCAGACCGTAAAGGTGAAGCTGGCTCCCTGATTGGTATGGGTGCTGCATACGATCATCTGGGAAACTATAAAAAAGCCATTGATTACCACCAACAATCCTTAGATATTGCTAGGGAAATCTCAGACCGCCAGGGTGAAGCTTGCTCCCTGACTAATCTCGGTCTTGCATACGTTAATTTGGGAGAGTACAAAAAAGCGATTGATTACCTCCAAAACTCCTTAGCTATTTATAGGGAAATCTCAGACCGTGAGGGTGAAGCTAACTCCCTGACTAATCTGGGTAATGCATACTTGAGTATAGGAGACTATAAAAAAGCCATTGATTACCACCAACAATCTTTAGCTATTGCTAGGGAAATCGGTAACCGTGATGGTGAAGCTAGATCCCTGAATAATCTCGGTGTTAACTTATTAAAAATAAATCAACTAGAACCAGCCGAGATTCACCTGTATGATGCCATTAAAATTCTGGAAGATATCCGCCATCTCCTCCGTAACAAAGATGATTGGAAGATTTCTATTTTTGAAGAACAAGCTCGTAGCTATCGTCTTTTACAACAGGTATTGATTGCTCAAGGAAAAGCAAAACAAGCCTTAGAGATTTCCGAACGGGGTCGCAACCGTGCTCTGATTGATTTATTAGCGGCACAGTTATCTGAAACTCCTCAAAAAAACAAAACTCTTACTCTGAAAGACATTCAAGAGATTGCTCAACAACAACAAGCCACTTTGGTGGAATATTCCATTGTTTATGACCAGATTTATATTTGGGTAATTGCTCCCACTGGGGAGATTACTTTCCGTCGTAATAAGTTACCCCAAGATACTTCTCTGGCCAAACTAGTAAAAGTCAGTCGTGAGCAGATTGGTGTCAGAGGTCGAGGTAATCAGAATCCTGCTTCACCACCAAACCCTAACAATAGTAATCCCCTACAACAACTCTACCAACTCCTGATTACTCCCATTGTTGACGTATTACCAATAAACCCATCAGACCGTATTATTTTTATTCCCCATCAAGAACT
>NZ_JAAHHZ010000078.1:0-31954 GCF_010672005.1 Moorena sp. SIO4A5
GGACCGAGATCCACATATGCCAGGGTAGAGAGTGCTATAGGACCAACAGGAACATAAGTTAATACCTGGGAACCTGTAAGGGTGATGCCCATAATACTATTAGGAATAGTTTTCGCCTCAGGCACACCATTCGGATCGAAAGCTGTCTTTGACCAGAGGGCTCCTGGGGCACCATTCCGTTGTGTGGCTAGCTGGATACCTCGTGCATCCAGATTCACCGTTTCCCAAGTTTGGGTGCTGCTGTTCAGTCCTTGTAAAGTGATTTGGAGCGGACTAGTTATGGAGGGCTGAGCCATGGGTTGAATACCCACAGCTGGGCCACTAAACGTGGTCGTACTGCCGCCAAAGCTCACAATAGTGGCAGGTATGACAGTAGTAGCTTGCAGGACAAACGGTGATTGGATGAACCAACCCAGATTCGGATAATCGTTTACCAATCCCTGTTGAACCTGAAGCTTAAGTACTGTGTAAGCCTGAGTCAGGGGCGTGGTATTCGCTTGTAGCTGCAACAATTGTGGATGGGGGGCACGCTCGACAAGGCCCTGTGTACTTTGCCCTTGATCGGTGTGCAGAGGCGGCAAAAAGTTTTCCTGGAAGCTGTCCCAAACTAAAGGCTGGGAACTGGGTAGAGATTGATTGGTGTCCCCAAAGGGAATAGTAAAGGAAATAACATACCAGTCCACGCCGACTTCACCTGCAATAGGAGGCCCCCACATGTGGAGCTTGGCACCAATTTGAGCACTGAGGGTAACCCTAACTCCAGCAATTGTGACACTTATGGAGGCTCCTATTGATACATGACCTTCTAGATCAAAGTAGAAGGGCTGCCACTGAATCAGAAAATTCACGCCAGCGTCAAACCAAGCGCGTAACGGGCCGAGCTGGAACAGAGCCCGTAAGTAACCACCAGCCATGATCGCTGAAGGAGTCAGAGCAAAGTAGGCACCCCCATCAATGAGTAGGGAACCAACACCCAGGTTTTGGGGCCAGTTAAAGCCCAGTCGGGGCACTAAGGGATACTGCTCTGGAACCTTGAATGCTGGGTTATAGCCCCCTAAGGTGATGACGAAATCTCCAGCATACTCACCGCTGAACCACAAGAAAGCGGCAAAGCCACCTGTGAGACGACAGTCTGGAGCAAGCAAAAAGGAATTGGGGGTTAGCTGGGCCCGCGCTGAGAGGACACCGTCATCTGGGTGAAAAGATACCAACAGACCCAGTTCCACATAGGCCAAAGCAGCTGATGGCGATACTGCTGGAGGAAATGATGCGGAGCTGACACCAATGAGATCAAGAGCAAACTCTTTGCCAAAACGCACCACTAACATGGCAAAGGTGCTGAGTAGTTCATAGGTGGTAAATTGCAGACCAGCAGCAACCCAGTATTGGCCAATTTCTGGATATACCACCTCTGATAGTTGTGTCAGAGCTGATTCTGGGGTAGCACTATCACCGCCAAATACTGAGCTACTCACCGCTCCCTGTACCAGAGGATAAGTATTGATAGCTCCTGGTTCTGGTAACTGCAGGTTGCGGTTATAGGCAAAGCCAGCAGCAATGCCCGTGATGAAAAAGGCTGGATCAGGCCCAAGGGGAATATTGAGGTTAACGAAGATAAAGAGGGAAGGAGCCTTCTCACCATCAGGTTTATCTTGATCCACTGGCACCAGTGCGTAGGAACCTAAGGCCATTAGCGAGAAGCTGGCTGCCTTAACCATGACTGATCCATCGTAACGTAGGGGATTGTCGTTTTTCAGAAAGCCACCAGAAAGAGCCACAGAGCCACTTTCAAAGGAGACTTCCAAGCCAGCTAAAGCCAAACTGTAACTGTCAAAATCTAGCGGGGTGGTAACAGGCACTCCGACTTTAAGCCCCTCTAAGCCAACATACAGCCCTGCCAGGGATACGCTGCCATCAAATAACATGTCGAGCAGCTTATCGCTCTGCTCCCAGCCCACCCCGATCTTATTGGCATGTAAGGGGCCGAAGCTGCGCTGCACAGGAAACCAGAGCTCAGTAGTGCTATCACCTTCATCATTGAACAATTCTACATAGAGATGCTTGACATAGGACGTGCGTACAGAAAACGAGGGATTGGTAGCAGGATTCTGCTTATCTGAGGAGCCTTGTGGATTTGATTGAGGAGTACCAGAACCCAAAAGATTTTGGGCAACAGGGTTGGCTGATTTTCCAGATGCAATGTTAGGCGCTAGGGAAATACCGATCTGACTGAGGGTAACTCCACCCCCATAAGATTGAACAGGGTCAGGTTTGCTGAAGTCGAAGGTGATCAGGCCCCGAGGCTGTATAGCCCGTAAGCTAAATCGGCTGAGTTGAACTAGGTTTTGGTTCTGCTTACCGTGAAAATCTAGACCAATATTGACTAGTTCTAACAAGAGATTGCCGAAATCTGGTCCTTCAGTGCTGATGGGAAGATACAGGGCAACGCCCCCTTCTAGATTGGCATCACCACCGGCATTGTGGATCCACTCTGTGTCCTCGTCTCCAAGCTGGAAGGTGATATAGGGGACAGCTTTCAGCGTTAAGTCAGGAACCATGACCCGCACACCAAAGTAGTTGTCCATACCTTGCCGAGGACCAAGCCAGATTCCACCTTTGGTACCGATCTCGATCAGTTGGAAGGACTCAGCCAAAAGTGCACGCAGGAAGCCTGCCAGAAATTTTGGTAGGGTGAGAGCCTCCAGATTACTGATACTGTTGAGCATGTAGAGGTTATTGGGACCTTCCTGCGTCAACAACTGGGAGGCGATGAGGACATTGCCCGCTTTCGGACCTTTACCTCCAGGAAATAGGGGTTGATCTAACCACTGACTCACTCTAGTTTGATTGAGCACTATGATCGACAGATAGCGAGGCACAATATTAATCAGGATAGATTCCAGCCAACTGATGACTGCACTACCATATTGCGAGGGATCGCTTTCACTAAAAAAGGTTGGCAATAGCTCACGATAATAACGGCTATTTTTATCTGTCTGACCAGCAGGATCAATGCCTAGAACAAGCGTCTTCGTTTCAGTATTGAATCGCAGACCTAACTTGGGACCTGTATCACCTTCCAAAGCTACTAGAACCGACAATTGGAAATTGAGCTGAGGTTCAAAGTTTGTCACTAAAGTACCATCGTCCTGAACTGGAATACCCACTCCAGTAGGTTCAAAGTTAATCAGCAACTTACTGCTAGCAGGTAGATTGAGTTCTAACCACAAACCAACCTGCCGCGTGTTATCTAAAGATTGAACACCTGTAACTAAGGTGATCGGTACTTTGTCAGATGGCCGATACTTGATCAGACCTGCATCAGTGCTGACACCATCAAAATAAGGGCTGATAAGTCCAGCCACTGCTTCCACCGTGGCTGAGGCATTGTCACTAGACAAGCGAGCGCTAAGCCAGCGAAGAGCATCTGTAGCAATCACATCAGCTCCCTTGTCACTGTTGCTAATCAGAGTATTAACAAGTCCAGCGACATCCAAGGCAGTACCCGCATTTCGTAGGTTGGTAATAAATGATGCTGTATCGGAACCAAGTCTTGATAATTGATCAAGAAGTTTGTCGGTGAGTTCCCGCAACAGAGCCTGAGCGACTTGCTGAGCTGCCTGTACTACTAATGTCTGCCAACCCGGGAAGGGCAAAATTTGAAATAGCTTTTTGGTTTCTCCTTCCATTTGACCCGCAGAGAGCAAAAAGCCTTTGTCATAACCGCCTTGAACCAACAGCGTCGTACTATTGGTCACCTTACCACTTACCGCAATGTTGCCAGCAAATCCAGGCTGAAAGTTGGCTCCGAGGGATAAGGAGAAAGAAAGTGCTTGTAGGGAAACATTGTTGACCAGGGACAAAGGAGTGTTGTCTGAGAGACCAGGAGTAATGGTAAATAATTCTGCTTGAGTGTCAGCTACTAAATCGATCTGCTGGCCATAGGGTAAACCGAAAATGCGGGCACCGTTAGCAATGGGTTTAATCCCAATACCATTGCTGGCTTGGGTTTCACTGACTGTTGCCAAGATGCGACTGAGCGTGGCAATGTTGAGGTGGCCATCTTGACCCAATACTGCATCTCCCAGCAACCAGCCAAGGGGATCCTTAAATAATCCTAAGGGTGATTTGGTGTACCAATGGCCATTGGTATCTTCAAACACGAGGCCAAAAGCGGAAAGGACAGTTCGTGCCAGCGGATAATTGGTTAACAAACGGGCATCCACTACTTGGGTAAAGAAAGTGGATAGGGCAAAGGTGGGTGCCAATACCGTAACCTGATCGATGAACTGGTTACTGCTGAAGGGGTAGAGAGTCAGGGCATCTGGCATTGGCTGGCTACCGTCACCCCAGGCTAGGTTGATGTTTAGCTCAGCTTCGATCTGGTCAGCAACTGTTATGCTCAGGGCTGACATTACTGCTAGTTTGACTGGTGGGCTGTATAGGCCGAGGGTGGCAGTGAGCTGGTGGGTGCGCAAATCGAATTTGAGATTGCCGTTAACTGTAAGGATGTCACCTAGAGTTGGTAGTTGATCCTTGAGGATAGAAAGCTCAATGACTGCCCCTTCTGATACGGTTAGTTGCACGGGACCGACAGTAATTGGATCTGTCTGGGTCGCTAAGGCACCCATCAGCGCTGAAGATTTTGCTTGATCCTGAATGAGAGCCGTAAAGCGATTCTGTAGTTGTTGCGATGGATTGGCAATAATAGCTACCCAATCGTAGAGCCGAGGTGCATAGGCTTGGGCTGATGGTTCTACTAATTCTAGTGCTGCTAAAACTTGCAACAGGGGTTCAGGAATAGTGGGTAGCGTAATACCAATAACAGCTTCTAGCCAGCTAATGGCTTGGGCACGGGTCTCAGGAACCATGAACAAAGCTGTTCCTCGTTGTCGGAAGAAGCCCAGGGGATCGGCCAGCATCGCAGTCCAGCCAGCGGTGTCAATAGCACATTGAGTCTGTTGATCATTGAGGGGTAGGGTTAGATTGATCAAACTCAACAAGTCATAAGTCAGTTTGACGGTGGTGTGGCTCAACATTGGAGTCAGCAATTGAGCCATTGCCAGGTTAACGACGGCATAGAAAGAGACCTGGAATTGGCTACTGCTTCCTTGCAACTGCTGCAAGTCAATGCTGCGATCGCCATTTTTATCACGAATATTGACGACCACTTGCGGCTGTAATGCCAGGTTACCTGAATCGAGAGCTACTTCCAAACCAAAAACGACTGAAATCAGCTGGCTATCATTATCACTACCATCATTTATCGGCAGTGGCGACGAGGGAGTGAGCTGGCTTTGTAAGCGAAAGCTGGGTAGAAAATCCTGTGTCGGCACAGAACCCGTTAGGCCAACTTCCACTATCCGCAATAAGAGTTGGGTATCGGTGGCAACATCACCGAGCGTAGCTTGTACCCGCCGTTGTAGACCAAGACCTAATGTCTGACCAGCATTGAAGGTCCAAATCGCCAGATCCAGATCCCCCGGTAATTGTACTGGCACCGCGAAGGGTTGAGTGTAGCTACCACTGCCAATCACTGTCGGCACCTGGGCGGCACTGTCAACTGACCAGCCTAGTAGAGCCATAACGGCTTCAGTTCGCTGTGTATTGGCTAGCAGTGCATTCAGTTGTTTTTTAATATCCCCAATTGGATCAGAAAAACTGTTTGGGGTCATCACTGGCATATCTTGAGGCCACTGCAGACCGCTAGGCACAAAGGGGGTTAAGTTGGGCAACAACCCGAAGATAGCGTTCAAAGCCAGACCAGGGCGGCTACCCGTACGGTATACCGCTATACCCATCAGTGCTACAACAATGGGAGCAAAGGTAGCTGCTTGCTTTGTGACGAGTTCAGCAAGGGAATCACTATCGCTTAACTCCATGGGCTGGCCCACTGGCAAATTGTTGCCATCAACAATGACTGCTGGCTGACCCGCTTTCAGGTTCCATTCCCAGGCTCCATAAGGCGACCAGAACCCATAGAAAGCTAACTCAGAAATACTAACTGCAGCACCAGCGACAGTGGGAGTGGTGAAGGTTTGAGGCAAGCTTAATTGTGCCCCAAGACCAGGAAAGATTTGCGCGACTAAGGCTGAGTTTGTTGTGGGTAAATCGAGCGCTAGAGCTTGAACAGTGATGGCTAAGTCAAGTTCAATACTATTGCCAAAGTTAATTTGGGGAGCAAGCTGTAAACCAAGCGTCAGGCGGGGTATATCCGGGTTGCTACGATCGATACTAACCGCCAAGGAAGCAGGCAAGCTCTCATCCGTCAGTTGAATTAACCAGGGATCACTGAGGCTTCCCTGTCCACCAATACTAATGGCGGGTCTGTTCGCGGTGTTTAGAAGGTTGCCTAGCGCCTCTAATAAGTAATAAAAAGGGACTTTCCCCCCAACATCACTGCCAGACACCAAGTGCCTATAGTAACTAGCCAGAGCCGCCACTGGGTCTTGGAAAGAATCGATTAACTGACTAGCGTTGAAAGGTGGTGTCAAATTACTGGGCCAGGTCACCCCTGCCGGAAGATCTGGTGGGAGAACCCCCAATAGGATAGCGGCCTGATGACCATAACTAGATTGATCCGTCAGGCCAAAAAGCTCCTGCAGGGCATTGTCAATCAGTTGGTAGAGTTCATTAATCGCCTGCTCCACCAACTGACCAGGCTGGGTCAGATCAATCCTGTCATACTCTCCAGTGGGAGTGGCAACATCTACCAGTTGGAAGGCCGGAACGACTCGCAACCCCCCGCTACTACTGTGTAATACAGAGACTCCGCCACTCAAGCTGCCAAAGCGGTAACTATCCTGACCAATCGTACCCTCAAACAGGGGATCGCCAATCGTCGTATTGGTTAGGGCAAACCCCATTGCCAACTGCAAAAACTGGGTGCTGACACCAAACTGACCACTGGTGGAGAGAGAAAACTGAGCCAAGTCTACCTGTCCCTGAACCACGATCTGAACGGGAGTAGATCCCAATTGCTTCCCCTTGCCAGCAAAGTGAAACCCAGGTAATAGATAGCGTGTCCCCACAGTGTCTACATTGCTGACTGCGGTCAATGACAGGGTTCCAATTGCATCATCACTGAGCAACACTACGCTGTAGGGATCGGCTTGAGTGCCACTCCCTTGAACTTCAGGTGACTGGTTGCCTAGCAAACTGGAGATCGCATTCATCCAGGTGGCAAAGGCAGACTCAGTATTCAGTAGGTCGTTGAACCAATTGATAAAGGGAGTACCCAGAGAGCCACCCGATTGAGCTTGGGATAAGAGCAAATCCCAGCGCAATAGAGGCAAACGCACCTCGCTGTTGGGCACCATGGGTGACAGCCCGAAAATCGGCAACAAGTAGGCAGCCTTGCTGTCTTGGCCTAAAAAACGCTCCAGAGCAGCAACAAACAGGGTAGAAATCGTTGCCAGTAACTCTGGAGGGGTAATTTGGGCAATTTCACTCAGGTTACGATCGGCTGGAGCCGTCTCAGTAGGTAGTTGCAACTGCTCTAACACCACCGATAATTGGATGACAGGATCACCCAGCACATCAAGCAATGCCGAAAATTTAACGCCGTTAAAAGACAGTCCCTGTTCATCAAGGATTGGCTGGTTATCAGCACCACCCACAAACGCACCCATGTTAAGGGGATAACCCTGCTGTCCTAAAACCAAGTCCAGACCGTTATCACCAATTTCCAGGAGGGGTAACAGTCCCCAAACCCTCACATCTATCTGACTCGGTCCCTTGCTCGGCCCAGAAGCACTGGTTCCAAAATCCCAACTGTGCAATACACCAATGCCAAATATCTGATCCTCAGCAGGATTGTCTTGATCTTTGGGGTAGTTAACCAAATAGAAACCTGTCGGCTGATCAGTTTTAGGGTTAGGAATGGGGTTCCAGACACCAAGAGCCCCCAAATCCTGAGATGGAATTCCCAGTTCATTGGCAGCAACTTCTCCTAACAACTCAGCCAGCAAAGACGCAATCGTGGCACCATTGGTTTTGAGATTCTCGCCAGTAACCCCCAATGGGTTCTCAAACCAGGTTTGGTTCAGCTGATAACTATCCTGCTCATTGGGTACGGCCTCAAGAAGACCGATCGCGACGCCCAGTTTGATCAGAGCGGGTGAAATTTTCGAGCTATCAAAACCATCACTCCCATTGTCAGAGTCTTGCAGCACAGCCAGCGCATTGGTGGCAAATTCTGCAGCTGCTTCACGAGCTTGGATATTGTCCAGACTTGTGCTGAGAGGGACAACATCAGCCTCCAAGGTTCGTATTTTCTGAGCTGTCGCTACCATAGGAGTTACCTTTTCTGAAATTGTTAATAGGAGTTATAAGCGCAATGCGAGCATTGCTCTGGGAAAATAGCTGATACCCAATTGCTTGAAAATTGCTTGAAGTTAAATTTTTTGAGGTATGCCCCGTGTACACCGGGTAAGGGGCAAAATTCAACTTCAAGCCAAAACGGTATTAATATGCCTTTAAACCTTTGTGATAATCACTGAACCAGCGCTTCCCTGGGGGCCAACACTACCATTACTGCCGGGGTAACCCAAAGACCCGTCCGGATGTCCAAGGCCAGGAATGCCAGGGCGTCCCCCTTCTCCTCCGACACCTCCTTGACCGATTGGTGTCTCGGTGGTTAATTGGGTATTCGAAGCTATACTGTGGTAATACACCTGCATCGTACCGCCCCGTCCCCCAGCACCACCTGCACCCCCAGGTCCGCCGTTGCCGCCAGTCCCTCCAATTCCCATGCTGTTATCCGGACCATAGCCCCCACGCCCCCCTTGACCTCCCTTCCCGCCATTGCCGCCAGCACCGCCGCGACCTGGCAATACGGCGAACTGAATGGAACCACTGAGCTCAGCTACAGCAAAGGTTACATTGGGAGCATCAAGACCGTCCTGTCCATTGGTACCTGAGCCACCAGCGCCACCATGACCTCCAGGGCCATTCGGTTCAGCACCCGTTGCTCCTGGTGCACCAGCTACACCCTCAACACCTGGTGCGCCATCAATCCCTTGACTGACAAATTGACTCGATGAAGAACCAGCCGACACTAAGCGCTCAACCACTACCTCAGTGGGTGCTTCGAACACCAGTTTTGTGCTATCAGCAACAGAAATCTCATCGACTATCAAGACCACTCGCTCTGCCATCGGTCCCCTGACGATCATCTGTTGCCCTTCACCCAACACCAGACGTGAGGCTGCGAACAGAGCAATATGATTCCGTTTAACCCGCAGCGGTTGCACCTGAGAACGTTCACTCTGCCAGTCCAACACCAGTTGCGACTCACCCGGAAGGGGTTGTAACACCCGATCGCCCAGCTCTGCCAGCTCAACCCCATGGTAAGACAGTAAGTTTAGAAAATAGGAGGAGTGAGGAGTTGTTTGAGTTATCTCCCTGCTGGACATATCGCTAGTTCCCCGTGTTGAGTAACGCCAGGTAGGTTAATAAACCATGAAAAGTGGCTCCGTTGTATGGGTTAAAACTACCACCGGAGAGCGTTACAAGCTGTCCTTGGGGCACAAAGAAACCGAGTAAAGGTAAATTAGGCATAATATCCTGGGGACGAGCCACTTGGTAATTCCTGCCAGCTAAAATAGTGTCATATTGCGTAGCGAAGATTGGCGTTGCTGCTGGTGTTGCCCCAAAGGTATACACAGCAGCCAAACTGCGCTGACCTGTCAGTGGGTTTTGATCTAGATCTACTGCAATCAAGTTAGCCAGCGCACCGCCGCTACCATGCCCGGTGACTAGCACAGGTTTGTTATCCAAACCATTTAAAGCCTGACGAACAGTATCGCGGCCACTTGCATATAGATCGACCAAAGACTTGGCGTAAGAGCCAAAGCTAGTGGTTAGCCAACTGGGATAGCCAGGAAATGAATCGCTGACAATTGTCATCAATTCCAACCAACTGACTGTTCCTCGGAGGGCCAACACCAAATTATCTGGCCCTTCGAACACACTCGCCCACACCGCACCATTCAGGGTTAGATTCTGCTTGAGGACATAGGGTGTGTAAGAGAAACTCGGTGTACTGCCAGGGTGCTGGAACATTTGATAAGCCACAGCACAAAGCTGACCCAGGGCAAAAGCTAACGCTTGACTGAAACCAGTCACACTGCTAACGGTGCCTGGTCCCCCACTACCAGGATTGCTCTGGGTGAGTAATTGGTTGTAATAGGGGCCATCCCGCTCAACCCAAGGTGAATCGTAGGTAGGAATATTTAAGGGCAGTGATTCCTCAGTTCCCACCTGCACGTAACCAGTCGTCTGATCTGGAAGACTAGGGAACAGATCTGCCTCGGCCTGCACCCTAAAACTGGCCGTTACTGCACTGTTGTATAAACTCTGATAATCCCCATTGCCGTAGGCCGGACAAGAATAGGCATAAGCCTGGATAGAAGTTGCCGGTGAGTTGCCATTACCGGGTCGCAGGTCTAGGGAAGCTAATTGGGCAATAGGGCCGCCAGGACCGAGACCAGCACAGATCACTGGCATGGTGGTTTGGAAGGCAGGAATCTGCTGCTTAACCTTTTGCAAATCATCCAGTAGACTACCGCGAATAGCACGGTACATCAGCGAAAAACCTGTATCGATTTCCGCATCCTGACTTGTGCTCCTGATCCCTTGACGCAATTGGCTTAAATCGCTTTGATGACAACGAATGGCATCACCAATTTTAGCCATGTCGCCGCCTTGTGGACTTTTTGCCAAATCTTGGAGGGTGCTAACTAAGCCTGCAGTTCTTTGGTGAAAAGACTGCCATTGAGGATCGTTAGGGGCTAATTGAGACAGTTGGTCACAACGAGATTGCAGTGCCAATGCTGCCTGGTTCAACTTCTCGCCCCCATCAGGATTATCGATCTTGGCCAAGGTTTGTGATATATCTTTGAGATCATCTTGTACTTGCTGCAACCTCAGTTGATGGGTGAAAGCATTGACAGCCTTGCTGCCAACTATATTGCTACCCAACGAGGTGAAGATATGATTGTCTTGGGGCGTATAGAAGGAGATAAAACTACGCCACAAAGCTCCTGTGACCACTGCACAGACTGCTTGACTATCGTAGGTTTTCATTGCCAGATAGTACTGGCAACTCCCGTACATGCTTGAGCTGGTGTACTTGAACAGTAAGTCCCACCCAGGTACAAACAAACTACTCAAGGACTTATTGGCCAAGGTCGCCAGGGTCACCAGCTCAGCCCCAAGGGCAGGGTCATAGTTCTGGTTCAGAATAGAATTACTCATCAGACGCACACTTATCCATTGTTGGGGATTATAGCTACCTTACCTGCTTCGCCAGCGCTACCTAACACACCCGGCTTGCCAGAATTACCCGCCTGACCATTGTCTGCATAAGTTGGCTGACCTTTAGGTGGAGGTGGATAGACTTCATTAGCACCGCCACCACCACCTGCACCACCATTACCACCTGCACCACCATTACCACCTGCACCAGGCAAGGAATGGGGTTGGACTTCGGCATTGGGAGCTAGGGTTTTGTAGGCCACGGTAATATTGCCTCCATTGCCTCCATTGCCTCCATTACCTCCATTGCCTCCATTACCTCCGGTTCCACCGGTTCCACCCTCAGCCCATTTATCCTCTTTGTCCTTCAGGCAGGACTCTGCTGCACTACCCGTCATCTGTCCGGCATTGCCACCCGTTCCTCCAGCTCCTCCAGTTCCGCCATTGCCACCGTTACCGCCATTGCCACCCTGAGACACAATCACAAGCAACCCTGTTATTTGATCAGACTGGAAGGCTAAAGATGGCGCAGGCAAACCAGGTCCTCCGCCTTGACCACTTGCACCATTACCGCCAGGATTACCCATAGAACCATTGCTTGAATAGTCGCACTTTGGACAATCACCGGTTTCACAGCCGTTTTTGCCATTACTGCCGCTTTTACCAGTATCACCTGAATTTGCTGTTGGTTTGGAACTACCGTTAACTCCAATTGATCGAATTACACCATCACTGATCTGAACCATGTCGTTGCTCCTTACTGGGACAAAAATTGTGAAGTCGCCTATCGCGGCACACTGAAACTTAAGTCAAAATTGAGCACTAACAGCCCTGAAGACTTGTCAGATGAGAGTTACTTACAAGCCTTAAGTCAATGAATTGACCGACAATGGCTTCCCTGTTGAACTCATCCGAATCTAGAATCTATTTGCTGACTTCAAGCCCTTGTCAGACCAACAGAGAGTCTGGTTTGACAAGAGGGATCAGGACTGCCATCAAATCTTTATGTTAATCGTGGCTGGGAATACCATGAGCTCCCGCAGTTGATAACTTTGCTAGCTTGGTGGCTCTTGGCGTACTACTATACTTCCTGGTGCGCCACTTTTGCCCGGAGCAGCAGCATTGCCCGTAGAACCGTTTTGGCCATTGCTTCCACCAAAACTACCACCCTTGCCACCAGCACCACCACTGCCACCAGTACCGCCAGTACCACCTTTCAATCTACTGGTATCAATGGAAAAAGTAGTCGAGGGAGTTTTAGAGGTATAGTATATTACTACATTGGGTCCATTGGCACCGTTACCCCCAGGTTTACCATCAGTAGCATCGCCACCTTTGCCACCATTGGCGCCGTTGATCTGCTTACAAGGACCGCTGGCAGCAGCACCATTACCACCATCGCCACCCTTGCCACCGTTAGCACCGTTACCACCGTTACCACCAGCACCGCCGGAGTAAGTGATCATAACCTTACCATCGACATCACCCAAGTGGAAAATGCCACTACCCGTGATATTCCCATCACTTCCCGCCGACGCCTGACCAGCTCGATTTCCAGGGCTACCTGGTGTGGGATCTTGGGGGTTTTGACAGGTGGGATTCTTGCCGCCACTTGATGTCCCCTGCACTGCGTTTCTGCCGTCGCCACCATCAGTACCTTTGGTGGCATTGGTGCCATTGGCACCATCGGCACCTATAACTTGAAAGGGGGAATTGCTCATAATTATTTGTTTCTGGCTTACTAACTATTAACAGTAAATTGCTGGCATTCGATGTTAAGTGGGGTTCTCATCTCAATGTACCCACCCTCTTCGATCGTAATCGTGGCAGCAACGAGGTTTGTGGGCTGACCGTTTGGATTATCAATAATCAGTGGGTTGTCCTTAGTGATCACCAAATCCTGTGCAGCATGGGTTGCTATTTCCATGGGAAAGTGAATGGCATTGATGTGCTCTTCGTAATCGCGAACTTTGCTCGAATCCCCCATCACTGCAGCATGTAGCGCTTTTCCAACTGCTTCATGGTGTTGCACCGTCATGCGGTCCTTGAGCTGACACACGTCGCCACCACAAGAGGCCAAGGACGGCATTCCAAGACTGGGCGCTGGGGGGGGGTAATCGACAAAAGCATCACTGGCCCTTTTTGCTTGGTAATCCTCGTCAGGACATCCGCCCATCGCACACAGATCTGCAACACTACCAATCTCGTGGACTTGAGCGGGTGGGAAGTCGGCGCTTGCGGCAGGGTGTCCACACCGCAAACCACCACTTTCCGTCGTAACTGTGGCTGGAACAGTGTTAGGGTCAATCCCTAAAGCTTCCAGCTTGGCATGAAACTTTGCTCGCTGTGCGTCAGATAAGTCTTGGTATTTCTTAGCCATTGAGACTCTCCATACATAGTTTTAGGTGTTTATTGTTGATCTGCTGTCGAACTTGATCAATTAACAGCAAATCATTTCAGATTTTTTGAAGATGGGTAACCACAACCCTAACTAGGGACACTAAGACCCAACTGGATATCAGGTGCTGCCTCTTGTCTGTATTGCTTCCTGTCTTCATCGCACTACAAGCGATGAAGACAGGAAGCAATACCAAAATCACAACACAAGGATGATGACGATAAAGTAATCTTACATCAAAATTTTGAACAATGCACCAGAATGATCATTTTGTTTGACATTTTGTCTGAAGGTTTGACATCATAAGCACTTATTTATACTATATAATGTTGTTTGATGCCAACAACGATATTAGGCTTGATACAGTCCCGAATTGACCCTACGAATGATTTTATGGAAGCTCAAACCATTATAACTACGTCCAAGGTCACGCCCAAAACAGCATGTATCTTTTAGGTGCGAGCCGTGGCGAATTTAATTCGCCAACGGAAAGAGCACCGATTAAGTAACTTACCGGCTGAAATTATTACCCAGCAAGGATTTAATCTGGGTTGTCGCCCCCCAGAGCATTTTGGATAACTATTAATTTATGTTACCAGGTAGTTATGTGTGTGATTATGCCAAATATTATTAAACCACAAGAAGTTTATCGTTGAATGATACAATCCGAAAATTGCTTTTGAGCAAAGGCTTCACTCTATCTTAAATCTTAAATATTACTGAGCCTTTTTGATAGGTTTATCCTAAAGTATCAAGCTGTACTGCCTACACTCGTATCCCTACCCTAAGCTATGAGTAATACCACACCAATCAATAACCCACTTTGGGCGGGCCCGCGACTCTTCGTGCCGATTTATTTAGAAGCCCTAATGGTGGGTCAAAACAATCAAGTCGGCAACTGGGCTGTTGTGGGTGTGCAGTTTAATCAACTCGGGTTGCCCTTAGGACAACCCCAACCGCCACCCTTTTCCTATCGGTCATCGAGCAATCCGCCTAAGCTAGGTATTCACTTACTTTGGACTGTGCCCAGTGCTTTGCGTCATGGTCAAACTCAAGCGAATGGCGCTGTTGATTTCCCCTTGCTTCCCAATCGATGGTTAGTGACCCGTACCTTTATTGCTGAGCCGGGTGCTGTACCTTCCCTCACAGTTTGGGTTTTGGAAAGTGACTATCTTGGTTCCACCCCCAATGGAACCCATGTCTACCCAGATCCGACAGGCGGCAGTCAGACTTACTATATTGGTCGTCGTTTTGACTTGGCTAGCTGGAACGGCACAACGACGACCTACTCTGGCGAACCGTTTTTACGTGCCATGGGGCCAGGCGACGCTACCTATGTTGCCATTTACGACAATATGACCAATGTGCTGGCCTTTCATGACGATATGCAGAATGCTTCTGTCGGTTGGTACAGCTACAGTGTCTGCGGTTGGTACAGCACACCAGCGGACGATCAGTTGTTCGGTAAAACTGAATCGTCTCCTGATGGCTTTACAACGGAGCAAGAGTGGCAAGAGATTATGACTCACCTGCAATGGACGGTGGGGAGTGAGGCTGACCAAAATGCTGCGGAGCAGGATTGGCAAGCTTGGTTGCAGCAGCATCCGATTACTGGGGGCCCGCCCCTGACTGATGCACAAAAGAATTTGCCCGCTCAAAGTCTCTGTCACGGGTTTATCTACAAGCTAGATTGGCAGGGATTTAACCAGTTTTATCCGATTAATGCCATTTTGCAGGGTGAGCATCCCCCAGCTGTTGCGATCGGAGCCAATGGTCCTGAGGCAATGGCGGCTTGGCTAGCAGATGCGATTGATGCTCCGGATGCTGAGGATCTGTTGTTGGCCTTCCAAGAGGATATGGTGTTTGACTATGCCAGCAATCAGAGGACGTTTGAGACTAAGTCCCATGCCGCTCGTTTTGGTTCGACGAGTGCGGGCGATCGCTGGGTGGTTTATCAGGAGCAAACCACTGAGCCTAGCAATGGCGAGATTCCGTCGGGCGCAACAAGTGTTCCCCTAGACCAAACGACAACTGACGCTCTGACACGACTCAACACCACCCAAGCAACCCTCAATCAAGACCGAGAGATGCTCGCCTCTCTGAAATGGTCCCTGTATGCTGCCTACTGGAAGCTAGCCAATTACCCTCTCCCGCAAGGGCCGATTTTATTACCCCTGATTCAAAAGGAAATCAATCGCCTTACTCCCTTAGTAAATAGCTACAACTCCAAGGTGACCCAGGGATCTCAACAAGTGGACCAGCAGGCCCAGGCCTTGAGGGAATTGTTGGCTCCTCTGAAGCTGAAACTCAATACTCAAAACCAGCCACGCTTTGAGCAACGGCAAGATCCAGTCATATTGCTGGCAGGAACCAATCAAGATACTAAGTTTGCTCCCCCTGGCGTATACGATGATGAAGACACCTTGTTTACTCGTTTCACAGGTCAAACTTTAAGTGCTCTAACCATCAACTACAGTGGTGACGGCATAACGGTAAACGAGACTCTTAGTGCGGATGACTTCACCGATATCACTTGGCCCACTGGGGTACAGATTCCCAAGGAGATCCACGACTTCTGGTTTGAGACTTTTTTACTTGACACCAACAGTGCTCTTTTGCTAGCTCAGCGCAATTTTCAAAAAGCTGGTGTGACACCGACCCCAACCCAGCTTAACGACCTAACAGCTCAAATCCAACGCCAACAAACCCTACTTTGGAACCAGGATGCGACTAGGTTAGTGGATGTGCGTACAATTTCTGAAACCGCTGGTTTTAAAGGTGTACCGCCCTTTAATGCTGCCGTTGCAGCTTGGACACCACCCTGGGCACCTATATACATGGACTGGGAAATCGAGTGGCATCCCAGTGCTACTACACCCCAGGACATGCTCAACCAATGGAGCCTAGGAGAAGTAGATTTTGAGTGGAACGGCACCCAAGTTACTGCCAAGGATGAAACCTACTCTGGGCGAGCCATACTCAACGGCCAGATAGCACTGGGCCTCCAGGAAAAACTCTATGACTTTTTGGATTCGAATCCAAATTTATCAGACTTGCCAATTTCGGTGCAAGAGAAGTTACGAGAAATGGCGGAGACTCTGGGTCAGTTTGATGTGGTTACACAGGCTATGTCTGGTCTGATTGAAGAACTGATCATGCGTCTGCAACAGATGAACAAGCTCAGCCCGGATGACTTGGGCAATATGGCGCAGCTACTCGCAGATGCTGAAAACTTCCTACCAGCGGCAGGTAGCAGTTTGTTCTTTCCCCTCCACGCCGGACACTTGCGGGTTACTCGTATTGAGGTTGTCGATGCTTTTGGGCAAATCCTGCGTGGTTCACAATTGTCCAATAATTTACAACCTATTCGGAGCAAGAGCTTCATTACACCAGGTGAAACCAATACTCGCTACATCCAGCTCACTCCTCGTGTTACTCAAGACTTGCGCTTCGATTTTCGGTTAGTCCAATTTGATGATGATACGATCCCCACTAACTCGAGCGATCTCACCAGTCCCATCAGCGGCTGGGTCATCCCCAACCATATTAACCATAGCTTGACCGTATTCGATCCCTGGGGCAACAACCTTGGCGAAGTCATCACGATCGATGCTGGCAACAGCGACAGGGACCAGGAAACCGGCCTGCGTTGGGATGCAGTGCCTGGTAGCAATACCCCCCTTGGAGCAGCTCCCAACTTTGGTAGTCAATTGCAACATCTTAATAGCTTTGTTAATGGCTTATTGCTACGCGGTGCCCAGGGTAGTGATGCTTTGAGCTGTCTATTGGATGTAATCGATGCCAGTCTCTGGAAAGTCGATCCACTTGGACAGCCCATGCAAGGAAATCTAGCGATTCTGCTGGGTCGTCCTCTGGCGGTGGTGCGTGCTCGGATTACGCTGGAGGTGGATGGTACGCCTGCTACTAATCAGGCTTGGGAAAATACCAGCAAGCAGATTACGGATGGTTTTACTGAGGTTAGTCTGCCACTCCGGATCGGTGACATAGGTCTGAGTGGTAATGGAGTCATGGGATATTTTCTGGACAACGACTACAGCCAGTTTTATCCTTATCATGGGTATACGCCTAAGTTGGCTGTTCCTCGCCGCACGCTGGCCGATCGACGATTACCAGAGTCCCAAATGCTAGCCCAGATCGCCCAGCAACTGGATAGCAATAATGATAATGCTGAAGCTGCCAGTGACCCTTACATTGTCAGTAATCCCCAACTCCATTTGCCACCAGATGGCACCACCACACATGACCTGACCTTGCTGGTCGATCCACGCGGGTCAATTCCAGTCATCAGCGGATACCTGCCCGTACAATACCTAACGTTGTCACCAGGACCGGTTACCCTGGCCCTTAATAATATGTTTGTTACCTTCCGCGCTGGACCTGTTCTGCTCAACAGTACCGAGATCCAGTTACCGCTGCCTGCCGCAATTAAAGGGGACTGGACTTGGGTAGAACGGTCTGGGGTCACGACCTGGCGTGAGTCAGATCCATTAACTAGCTCTACTTCTAGCGCCCAGCTACCGTCCACACGACCTAATGTGAACGAGGGTTGGCTAAAGCTAAGCGGTGCCCTGGGATTGCAGAAACCGTAAATCTTATCAACCCGGCGTTGTAAACCCGACGTTTACCATAAACGTAATCAATCATTTTTTGGGAGCCATAACTCATGTCCACAGTATTGACCTATACTTTTAATCCCACCACGGTGCAAGCCAATACCCGCAAGAGCTTTACCCTAGTGGCTACAAATGGCTCTACCCCTCTCTCCTTAAATACTAGGAATGCAATTTATTTGGCGGTGCCGGTAGGAGATGAGGCTAGCGATCTGACCCCTAACTTGAATGAGATTAGCACTCAAGCACCGGATAAGTGGCGCTTTAACGCGACTAATCAGGGTGGAGAGTACAACTTTATTATTTCACCCACCCAAAATTTCACCATCAATGCCAATGCTTCGCTAGTTTTCGAACTGAACAATGTGATCATCAATCCAGTTCAAGGTAACGCCAAAGTGGTTTTGGAAGAGTTTGTTCAGATGACCCCAGGACAAACTGAGTTTACGATACAAAAAAATGAAGCCCAGCTTAGTATTGTTGCTCAAGCAATCCCCTCTACTGTGGGTCGTAACCAAACCACCGATTTGAAATGGAATGCAGCTAAGGCTGCTTATGTGATCATTCAACCGATCAATAAACAGGTTGACACCAGTGGTGAGTATCCGACTACACCATCCCAGGATGTCACTCCTGAAGCACCCCAAGTCACGTATTCCCTCACGGCCTGGACGCCAGATCAAAAATTTGCCCGCGACAATGTAACAGTCACCATTAGTCCACCTGTATTTAGGAAGGTGGAACCACAAAATCAACCTCCGATCGACCTTGATGCAGAAGTTAAGTTGGAGTGGAATGTAGAATACGCCGAAACTGTACAACTGACTTTACCTCAGGGGGTAGTCCCACAACCCACCAGCGGTTCTCTGGAGGTAAAACCCCAGCAAATGTTAGTGGGTAATGCTGAATCAGTTACCTATACTTGGCGTGCTACAGGTGCTGATCAACCAGTATTTGCCTCGGTGGAAATTCCCTTTAATCCAGTGACGATCGACTATTTTCGCTACCCAAACTTCGAGACAACCAACACTTTTCAAGTCCAAGTCACCAATGGCTTTACAAATGTTGAACAACACTATGTTGAAGGGGGCAGCTACTTTAAACTGACTGCCACAGGTCCTCGTGGTCCACTCGTTCAATATCTGGGGGATTACGAAGCCTTACAGATCCAAGTATTTCTAAGCAGCAGTAATAATGTAAGCCCTGGTACAGAGGTCGAGCTACAATGGCAAACAGTACTAGCCACCTCTCTCTCCCTAGAGTCGGATGATGGCTGCTCCACCCCCATTAGCCACGATCAAATCGCCCGAGGCAAGTTAAACGTTACACCCACTCAAAGTACTCTCTACACTCTCAAAGCCACTGATGCCAATGACAATATTATTACGAGCCAGTTGCAAGTTACGGTGAGCTAAGATTGCCCATGTAAGTAATAAGATTGCCCATGATTCAGGAGAAAAGCCGTGTCAACTATTGAAGAAGTAGTTTATGCTGCCATCCGTAAGGTCAAGCCTTCCCTGTTGGAGACTGAATTAAGCCTCGCCACTCGATTTGACGACTACCGTATCACTTCTATGGAAATGGCGATGATTGTCTTTGAAATCGAGGATCATTATGATATTGAAATTGAGGCCCACACTCTAATTGACTTTGATACGATCGGTGCAGCCTGTGAATTTATAGCGAAACTGCTTGCCAAGAAGAACCTTCAGGGAGTAGCTACCTAATGAGCATCCTCAGCGATGACGAACGGGTCGTTATTACTGGTTTAGGTTGTGTCTCTGCTCATGGTGTCGGTGTGCGCCCCTTTTGGAACCAGGTCGTAGAAGGTCACAGCGCAATTGCGCCTACAACTCGTGCCCAAGCTGGCCACAGCATAACTGTCCCAGCAGCACCAGTGACTGAATTTCAATTACAACACCATATCAAAACACCCCAACAGCCCTTGCTTGATCCCTTCAGCCAATATGCCCTGGTAGCTGCTCATGAAGCTATCAACGATGCTGCATGGGATCTAACTCAACTACCTAGGAGTGAAGTCGCAGTAATTCTTGGTTCTACCAGTGGTGGCGAGGCCAGTCGAGAAAACGAAGCAGTCCGTTTTTTTTATCAGGGAAAGAAACGTTGTAATCCAGCTTTGGTGACTCGTACTAACCATCAGGCAGTGGTGTGCGGGATTTCCATGCATTTTGGTTTTACCGGTCCTGCTTTTGTCGTTCATACTGGCTGTGCATCGGGTACCCATGCTATTGCTCAAGCCTACTTAATGTTACGCCATGGTCAAGCCCGTTATGCTGTCACTGGTGGTGCAGAAGCTTGTGTAATGTTCTCCACCCTGGTAGCCTTTCAAGCCATGGGAGTGTTAGCGACTGACACCTGCCGCCCTTTTTCCTCTGGTCGGACTGGTATGGCTTTGGGAGAAGGAGCAGGAGTAATCACTCTGGAAACTTTAGCAGCAGCCAGGGAGCGCCATGCCCCAATCTATGCAGAACTAGCAGGTATTGGTATGAGTGCTGACGCTAGTGACCCAGTCAATCCAGTGGTTCATGGGCCGATAAAAGCCATGCAACTAGCCTTGGATCGTGCTGGTTTAAAACCGAAACAGGTCGATTACATCAATGCTCACGGTACTGGTACCCAGTCCAACGATCAAGTAGAGAATGAAGCAATCAAACAACTGTTTGATGCCCATGCAACCCACTTAGCGGTATCATCCACCAAAGCGAGTCATGGACATGCTCTCGGTGCCTCTGGAGGTTTTGAATTGATTGCTACTGTTTTGAGCCTACAGGAAGGGCTGCTGCCACCCACTGCAAATTTCACCACACCTGACCCAAAGTGTGACTTGGATTATATACCCAATCATAGCCGCGAACAGCGTATATCAGTGGCTCTGTCCAACTCCTTTGCTCTGGGTGGTCTCAACGCAGTATTAGCTGTTACATCGGTAAGATAAAAGCGAGGTGATCGATGTCTGCTCCGTTCAGAAGCAATAATAGCAGCCGCCGAGTTGTGATTACTGGTATGGGTCTTGTTTCTCCTCTTGGCAATACCCTGGACAGCTACTGGCAACGCCTATGTGCTGGAGAGAGCAGCATCCAAATACAAGTGCGAAACAGCAAACAATGGCCAAGCCATCAGTCATGGTTGGCGGCGGCTGTATCATCAAACTTGCCAGATGACTTACCTGGCAAGATTTCCCCACACTTACTGGATGATTTTGCCCGTTATGCCGTACTCGCTGCAGAGCAGGCATTGCAACAGGCTGGTAAGGATGTTATTCTTGAGCGTCGTCAACAAGTGGGAGTAATTCTTGGCACTGCTGTTGGCGGTGATGAATCCCGCAACGAAGCTACCTATCGAGCCTATATCAAACAACGCCCACCTTCACCACAAACTATCATCCGCGCCATGGCTAACGGTGCTGTGAGTGCTGTTTCCCTAGCCTATGGCTTGCAAGGTATTCACTATGCTGTGTCCAGTGCTTGTGCCTCTGGTACCCACGCCATTGGCCAAGCCTACCAATCAATTCGTAACGGCTGTGCAGAATTGATTCTAGCCGGTGGCAGCGAACAACTGCCATCCTACAGCCTGTACCGAAGTTGGCAGCAGATGGGGGTACTTAGCCCAGACGGTTGTCGGCCGTTTTGTGCCAGCCGCAACGGTATCATTCTTGGCGAAGGTGCAGGTGTGCTAGTGCTGGAATCTCTAGCCTCTGCCCGCGCCCGCAATGCTACTATTCATGGGGAAATCGTTGGTTTTGCTCACAATGCTTCAGCTAAAGACTGGATCCAACCTGACGCCGACACAATGGCTCACTGCATCCGCACTGCAATTCAAGCAGCCAAGTGGAAGCAGGAAGAAGTAATTTATATTAATGCTCATGGCACTGGTACTAAACTAAATGATATCGCCGAAACTGCTGCCATTCATCAAGTTTTTGGTAGCCATGCTAGCACCGTCAAAGTCTCCTCCAGCAAAGCTCATCATGGTCATACCCTTGGTGCTGCTGGTGCGCTGGAATGTATTGCTACAGTTCTCGCGCTTCAACACCGCACTGCACCCCCCAATACTATCACCCATGTCCCCGACCCTGACTGCAAGCTGAACCTGATTACTGGTGCTGCCACTCCCCTAGATGGCGACTATGCCCTTAGCCATTCTTTTGCTTTTGGTGGCTTAAATGGAGTCTTGGCCCTACAACGATTTCAGGAGTGACAGAGATACTATTGGACAGGATTACTTGACACTTTACTTCCCTTAGTCTAAAGGAAACTCTACAACCATAGAGAATTTAGTCCCTAGCGTCGATAAATCACAATTACTGGTGGAACAATAGCAATACTTGAAGAGACAGAAATTATGACTTCAGAGGGCGTATTAATTGTAACAGGTGGTAGCCGTGGCCTAGGTGAAGCAATCGTGCGGGATGCCCTCAAGCGTGGACAATTTGTCGCTACTTGTAGCCGGGTTGAATCTAAATTTATTTATGATATGCGCAACTCTGATCCCCAGGAAGAACAATTTTACTGGCAACAACTTGATCTCACCGATCCCGAACAAACCACCACCTTCATCAAAACGGTAGCAAGACGTTATAAAAATATCACTGGTCTGGTGAACAATGCTGGCCAAAGCCAAGGCCAATTTTTATCACTCACCCGCGACCAGCTTGTACAACAACTGCTTGCCATTAATCTTGAAGCAGTTATCCGTGTTACCCGTCTAGTCTTACCTTACATGCTCCGCAACAGCAGCGGCTCCATTGTTAATCTCAGTTCAATCTCTGGCCACCGGGGTGCTGCTGGTCTCTCTGTATACGGTGCCACTAAAAGTGCCCTTGAAGGTTTTAGTCGTTGTCTAGCCCGTGAGGTTGGAAGTCGCCAAGTACGTGTTAATGCTGTAGCTCCTGGATTGCTTACCACTAGCATGGCTGACAACACACCTGAAGAAGAAAAACAACGTATTATCCAACACACCCCTATGGGTCGCCTCGGCAATGTCGATGACGTTGTTGGTTTAATCAGATTCCTTCTCTCTGAGGAAGCCCGGTTTATTACTGGCCAGAACATAGTTGTCGATGGTGGCTTTACCTGTTAAACAGAAAACTACTAGCATAAGCTCAGTAACCTAACTGTCTTTTAGGCGTTTTCCTTCAGTTCCTCAAAGTTCGCTGAAAAATTTTCATAAGTTTAGGGAGTCCATGTGACACTCAAGTAGTAGTTGTAGATTAAAGGATACAGACCATGAATCTAAAACGCTTGTACTGCATTATTAAAAATCGTCTGGTGACTTATAAAATTGTTGCTATTTTCAATCCGATTTTTAATATATTTATCGGTGGCAATCATCGACCAGTGTTTTTTAATATTGAAGAAGATTACCCAACTTTAAAAATATTTGAGCAACATTATGCAGTCATTAAGGCTGAATTAGAAGCAGTCCTTGTCCATCAAGATCGAATGCCTCGCTATCACGAAATTGATGACGATTTGCTCTATGCGTCTGGACGGTACAATCGTGACAAACGTTGGAATATATATATGCTGTTTTGCTATGGCGAAAAACCTCAGTTTAATCGAGAGCTTTGTCCGGAAACTTGTGCGTTGTTGGATAGTATTCCTAATCTTTGTCAAGGCTTTTTTTCGATACTCGATCCAGGTAAATCTATTCCCCTACATACTAGTCCATCCCGCTATTATCTACGCTATCACTTAGGTTTGAAAGTACCCAAGCACAATCCTCCCATTCTCAAAATCAAGGACTGTGAATATTCTTGGAAAGAAGGTGAGGGTGTTTTATTTGATGATAGTTGGGAACACGAAATTATCAATAATGCTGATGAATTGCGTGCAGTTCTCATTGTTGATGTTCTCCGACCTATGGCCTTGCCAGTTCATGTTCTCGGTAAGTTCATTATGTTTCTTGCTCGCTGGATCTATGCGTTGGAAACTCATCGCCGAATAAGAAGATTTTTTTGGACTGAATCTGTTGGCGAGAGTGCAGCAGCTCCTTGATGACTGGGTGGTGATCTGAAAGTAGTGATGAAGCTCAACTGCTGCTCATTAACCTTGTTCTTGGAATTAATCGCTGTAAACCCCCGGCTATGCAGGCAGGGTAAACGGATCTTATAAACCTTTGTATGTTGCCTGTTGACTGTTGCTTGATTTAACTACTTTTTTTTAACATATTCCACCAGTACCAAAAAATTAATAACGGAAGTGATAACAATGAATTGAAGTACCGAAACAATCAAATATTAGCACTGTTCCCTGTTCCCCGTTCCCTGTTCCCTTGAAACCAAAATACTATATCTTCAACTATTCTTCCCTTGCTATATTTTCAGGCAACGCAATAATATTCAGTCTTCCTTGTAAATCTTCCCTAGAATTTATCGGAATTAGCTGCCCTAGGTAAGGCTGATATTGATATAGTTGATAGTTCTTGGATATGAGAAAATCAGCAACAGCTAGGTTACTCCCCCGACTCCCTGCAATATTTTCGTACAGTATCGTTGGGGTAAATTCCGTCAAAATCCTGTTGCTCCCTGCTAAAACTTGCAGTTCGTGACCTTCTGCATCAATTTTCAACAAATCAACCTTGCTAATAGCTTCTTGCTCCATCAAACTATCCAGAGTAAAGCAGGAAACTTCCTCAAAATTACCAGATTTTACAGTTGCTTGTTCATCACTAGAAACAATTTCATTAAGTTCGCTCGCACCATGAAGAGCCAGTTGAGCTGTACCATTGCGATCGCTAGCTGCTCCTGCACACACTTTCACCCAGTCTAACTGATTAATAGTACAGGTTTCTTCTAAACAACGAACACAACCAGAAAACGGTTCAACCGCTAGCACACACCCTTCTGGTCCTACTCGTAAAGCAGCACTAAAAGTGTAGACTCCCACATTAGCACCAACATCAATAACAGTCATTCCAGGTTGGAGCCAGTTGCGCCAAAACTCCATTTCTTTTTCAAACCAGTCTCCTTGAGCAATTAACACACTTGTCACCAAACTCCGGAGACTTGGCTCAACCGCTAATAGTAACTGTTCTTCAAAGGTCACATAAGTAAATGGACTTTCAACCTCCAATTCAGTCCATTCAAACCCGATTAAATCCGAATTTTCGTCCTTAATATCGCCAGCCCTAGCTAGCCCCATATTTCGCCAATACTTAGCTAAGTCTATCTGTCCTAAATCTCGATAAGCGAGGTATAGGGATTGTATAATCCTAGCAGAATATGGAGCCAAATTTTTAGCCTGGTGTAAATTAAATAATCCTTCCCATTGACTATTGATCAGGCTAGCAATTCCCAACTTTAAATGAATAGAGGGGGAATCGGAGAATAGTTGAACAGCAAGATGGAGAAATCTTAATCCCGTAGCATTATAAAATACCAATTGTGAGCGACATAAAACCTCACTTAACAAAAAAATTGATTGAGCGTAGCCATCCTCAGCGTCTATAATGTGAGCCAATTGCTCATACCGATTATCTGTAAAGTCATTTCCAGGAGGTAGATAAACTAGTCCTAGAGGAATGGATTGCTCATTAATATCAGCAGGATGTAGGGTATTAATTAACGTTGGAAATGCTGTTTGTATCCCCTGCTCCATTTCTCCAGTCATGGCGAAAACTAAAGCTAAATGAGCAGCACACAGGGGATGACCAGACAACTCAATTCCCTGATTCAAAGCCTCAAAAGCCATCTCCAGATACATGGCACGTAGGGATGAGTTTTCACATTGCTCAGCTTCAATTAATGCTACTACAGCACAGTTGTTCAATTCTATAGCAGAAGTCGGATTATCCCAAGACGTACTTTCAATACTGGTCTCTACAGTAGATAAAGCCTCTGAATCCAGATTCAGACCAGCACTTTCGAGATATTGCCAATAGGAATCAGCATAATTGACAGACATTTCCGCTTTCTCTCAATAAAGGTTCGCTGTACTGTTTGTAGCTCTAACACACAGTTATAAGCTGATAGGAAAGACGATCAGGATCTGTTTTTGTTCACCAATCCCTTACGATTACTATATGGATTATCCCACAATCTGATCAACAAACCCCCTCAACTTCTATGAATGCGATCGCTTCAACCCTCGAACCAATTGTCGAAAATTCCAATATCTACACCTGGGAAAACCTAGACCCAAGCTGGCAAGAGCGAATCAAACCAGCCATTGCTCCCGACACCCTTCCCAAGAGTATCATTTACCCTAGCACACCCGAGCAACTAGCCCAAGTCATAGGTCTAGCTCATTCCCAACATTATCATCTCCTCCCCTGTGGTAACGGCAGTAAATTAGGCTGGGGAGGTATCGGTAAAGACATTGATGTGGTAGTTAGTACCAAGCACCTAAACCAAATCATTGACCACGCCGTAGGAGACTTGACAGTTACCGTAGAAGCCGGAGTGAAATTAGCTGACTTACAAGCAATTTTATCAAAAACCGGTCAATTTCTAGCATTAGATCCAGCTAATCCCCAAGAAGCAACCATTGGAGGTATTATTGCTACCGCAGACAGTGGCTCCCTAAGTCAACGCTATGGAGGGGTTCGGGATATGTTGCTCGGCATTTCCTTTGTCCGCAGTGATGGACAAATCGCTAAAGCCGGGGGTCGAGTGGTAAAGAATGTCGCTGGATATGATTTGATGAAGCTGTTTACTGGCTCCTATGGCACCCTCGGAATTATCACTCAGGCAACCTTTCGGCTATATCCAATACCACAAGCAGCAGAAACTATTGTGTTGACAGGTGAAATGGATGGAATTGCCTCAGCTGTAAAAACAGTATTAGCCTCAGCCTTGACTCCCACAGCACTAGACTTATTATCCCCTAAGTTAGTCACAGAATTAGGGATTGGTCAGGAGATGGGATTGATGGTAAGGTTCCAAAGTGTAGCAGACAGTGTCAAGGAGCAATGTGCTCGAATACAGTCAGTTGCAGAACAGTTAGGGTTACGGAATAGTTTTTATAGTAACGGGGATGACACCAGTCTATGGGAATCATTGGCAAACTCAATTGGGAAATTGGGACAATCCTCAACAATTGTCTGCAAAATAGGAGTATTACCAACTGCTGCGGCTAAGACATTGAACACCTTGGAAAGCTTAGGAGGATTGGGATTGATTCATGTTAGAAGTGGCTTAGGGAAAGTGTGGTTTGAATCCAAAACAGTTAGTTTAGACGTGATTAAAACTATGCGCAGTTATTGTGAATCTGAACAAGGATTTATGACAGTATTAGAAGCTCCCATAACCTTGAAGCAGGAGTTAGATGTTTGGGGATATCAAGGTAATGGATTAGAGGTAATGCGTGGAATTAAACAAAAGTTTGACCCAGAAAATGTTTTAAGTCCTGGTCGATTTATTGGAGGAATTTGATTTATGGGTTTTAGGGAGTCGGAACCCACCCCTAACCCCTCCCAGGAGGGGAACGGGAGTCGGGAGTCGGGAGTCAGGAGTCGGGAGTCGGGAGTCGGGGTAAAAAACTTGAAAGTATCTTATAACTATCATAAACGCTATATCAATCATAAATGATAAATTACCAATCACCATTCACCAGTAAACCTTAAACCTTAAACCTTCAACCTTCAACATTACAACCTTAAACCTTCCAACCTTAAACCTTCAACATTACAACCTTAAACCTTAAACCTTCAACATTACAACCTTAAACCTTTAAAAATGACCAATATCCAACAACTAACCACGAATAAGCAAAATGGTTTTGATGCTGAAAAACCGCCCAAGCAGGAATTGATTGATTCCTGCGTTCATTGTGGCTTTTGTCTTTCCACCTGTCCAAGTTACCGGGTGCTTGGCAAAGAGATGGATTCCCCTCGGGGTCGGATCTATTTAATGAATGCAATTAGTCAAGGGGAAGCTCCCCTGGCCGAGGGGAGCACACAACATTTTGATTCTTGTTTGGGATGTTTGGCTTGTGTGACAACTTGTCCGTCTGGGGTTGAGTACGATAAGCTAATCTCCGCCACTCGTCATCAAGTTCAGCGAAATCAGCCTCGTAGTTTTCCAGATTCCCTGTTTAGACAGCTAATTTTTAGCTTGTTTCCCTATCCGGGGCGATTGCGTTCATTATTGTTTCCTTTATATCTCTACCAGACCTTGGGCGTGCAGAAATTAGTGCGCTCTACGAATTGGCTCAAACTGCTATCTCCTCGGTTAGCAGCCATGGAGTCAATGCTGCCAAAGGTTACTCTAGAGTCGTTTCGGGATAATTTGCCCGATGTTATTCCCGCTGTGGGTAAGAAGCGTTACCGGGTAGGGGTAATACTTGGCTGTGTGCAACGGTTGTTTTTCTCCCCAGTGAATGAAGCAACAGTCAGGGTGTTGACCGCCAATGGCTGTGAAGTGGTGATTCCCAAAACTCAGGGCTGTTGTGCCGCTTTGCCAGAACACCAAGGACAAACTGACCAAGCTCAAGCCTTGGCACGACAAATGATAGATAGCTTTGAGGGCACAGAAGTTGATGCCATCATTATTAATGCTGCTGGCTGCGGTCATACCTTGAAGGAGTATGGTCACATCCTCGAAGATGACCCCGAGTATGCCCAAAAAGCTCAGGAATTTGCAGCTAAGGTGAAGGATGCCCAGGAATTTCTAGCTAGTGTGGGACTAACTGCAACCCTTTCACCGCTTAGGGATGAGCCATTAACTATTGTCTATCAGGATGCTTGTCACCTATTACATGGACAGAAGATTAGTGTACAACCGAGACAGTTATTGCGACAAATTCCAGGAGTGACTTTACGGGAACCGATGGATGCCGCCTTGTGTTGCGGTAGTGCTGGAGTTTACAACATGCTGCAACCGGAAGTAGCGGATGAGCTGGGACAGCAGAAGGTGAATAATTTATTGAATACTGGGGCAGAGTTGATTGCTTCCCCGAATCCAGGCTGTTCATTGCAGATCAAGAAGCATTTGAAGCTGCAACGAAAAGACATTACCTTAATGCATCCGATGGAGTTACTGGATTATTCGATACGAGGATTAGGAATTTAGCTTTAGGCACACAAGAACAACTGTCAACAAGTAACTAACTCACACAAGACCTAAGTATCCAACCAATCACCAAACCCAATCCCCCAAAGCGCACCCCATGCCAAAACGGTTCCCGTAGACTATGCCAAGAAAACAACTGACTCTCTAAATTCAGCTCCAGGACTTCCAGTTGTTCCTGGATTTGCCTTAACTCAGCCTTTAGGGCTTGTCGATTAGTTTTAGTATTAGTAGTTTTAGTCTTATTACTATTAGTCTGATTACTTTTAGTCTTGCGCAAGTCTTTCCTAACTTGCTCTCGACGCTCCTGGAGTTGAGCTTGCTGTCGCTGATCCCGCTGCACCTGAGTATAACGTTTCTTGAGAGTATTAAGCGATCGCTCTATCTGACCCAATTCCTCTTCAAACTCAGCAACATCTTGTTGATCCTGTCTATTTTTTGCTGAATTACGGTAAGATGAATCAAACGATTCTGGAGGCATATAGCAATCTTAAATCCTAGGTTAAAATAGTTGGGAGTTAGTCAGCACTGACACACTCCCCCACTCAGCACTCAAAAAACAATGCCTGAATCCATCCAATTCCCCAAAACTGATGCTAAGATCGAACCTAGCACTCTGGAATTGGCTCAAGCCTTAGCAGAGCGTTTGGCGATCAGACCCAATGATTGGCATCGCCTCAAGTCTAATCGCTCCGCCCGAGCCAGTGAGCAGGCTGCTGCTGCTTTGGTATTTCTGCTCAATGAACATCCAGAAGAAGCCCTTGAACGATTGCGCCAAGCATCTGGATGGCTAGACCGCTCTATTTCAGCTCCCCCGTGTCCAACTCATGGGAAACGCCACCCTTAGGGAAATAGGGGATTAGGAAAATAGAGGGCGCTTAGAGGGATGCTTCACTTGTTTACAAAGCCTAATTTCCGTTCCCTGGTTATTCCAGAGGACTTGATCGAAGATTTGGTGAAGGAGGCTCATGCCCCTACCGCTTTCTGATTCATCGCAGGGTAGGCTAACGTCGGTAGTCTCTTGGTCGTCACCATGGGTAAAACCAGACCCTTCATCTGAAATTACCCACCAATATTCACCATTGACTACTGAAAATTGAACCTCTACGGTCTTACTTGGGTCTAAATTATTACCGTGCTTTGCTGCATTCACTAATGCTTCTTGTAATCCCAGCCGGAGTTCCGGTTGCCATTTATTGGGAATTTGTTCAAGAAGCAAATCGAGGATCGGGCAAAGGTAAAGGGTAGAAGCAAAGCTAACCGTTTCCCAACCGCACTCAGCCGGACTCAAAGATGTGGCAATCACTCAAGAAACCCCTAGCTTTTTTTTGGTGGACTTGATATAATAGGAGGCTAGATACCTGATTTTGATCGGGTTCCCCCTAAGCACGGCTGAATCGTGCTCAGGGATAACTGGACTAGGAACTCTCGATTTCTTGAGGTTGGCTTCTATATTCAAACATGAAGATTCCTGCTAGCATAGCTAAACTACAACCTCTATATGGTTAATTATTCTGTTAATTAGTTCAATAGGTTTTTCACTAATGTCGCTGCTTTACCTATCAGCTCAATGGCAAAAATGCCTAAACAGCGCTATAATAGCCATTTAGCGTTACTCATATTCTGTAACCTTGTTTATTTCTGATTCCCTACGTCTATAGTATCAGAAAATTTTCGCCCAGACCAGACCCTTCTGGGTAATTTCCTCATGAAATACCTGTCAAATAGGTAAATAATTGATGTAGATAATTGAGACTATACATAAAGACTATACATAAAGAAACTATTTATATGGCCGTGCAACCGTTGGGTAAGCTGCCAATTCCCCATCACCAATAATTCCCCATCACCAATCAGGGATGATGCTTGGGTGTTCCACAATTGGGCAACGCCAATATCAGTGCTCGAGAAAAGCAGCACATTCTACATGGGAGGTTTGAGGAAAGAAGTCAGCAGGTTGGATGTGGGTTAACTGGTAGTAACCGTTGAGGCAAAGGAGTTTGAGGTCTCGTGCTAGGGTAGCTGGCTTACAGCTGATATAAACGATCCGTTTTGGTGCCACTTGCCTGAGGATGTCAATCACTGCCGGAGAACATCCCTTACGGGGTGGGTCAAGTAAGACAATATCTGGCGCTATAGTCAAATGGGGGAGTAACTGGTCAACTGATCCCGCCTGAAATTTCACATTAGTGATCCCATTGTTCAAGGCATTTTGCTCAGCTTGCTCTACTGATGCGGCTTGCACTTCAATACCGATAGCTTGGCTTACCTGTTGAGCAAGGGGTAGAGTAAACGTCCCAATGCCACAGTAAGCATCAACTACACATTCATCGCCTTTCAGGGCTAGCTGTTTAATGATTAGGTTTAACAAAACCTCAGCCGCTTCAGTATTAACTTGGAAAAACGTATCTGGTCGCAGCCGCAACTCAAGACCAGCAAAGTTCTCCCTCAAGTATGGCTGACCGGCAACACAATAGGTTTGGGAACCAAAAATGACATTACTGCGGTGGGGGTTATGATTCACACAAACACCAACCAGTTGGGGATAACGATTTAGCCAAGTTTGCCCTTGGACATCCAAGTCTTTTAAATTCAGATCCGTTGTGACCAAGGTCAGCAACATCTCGCCAGTCCGTT
>NZ_JAAHHZ010000079.1:0-31952 GCF_010672005.1 Moorena sp. SIO4A5
CTGAGGTTTTATATGAGGTTTTATATGAGGTTTATGAGTTGAAAAATACTTTTAATTAGAGTTAACCTTTATAGTCAAGGAAGTAAACTTTCCTTTCTTGAATACAATTACGAGTTGTGATTATGATCAAAAAAACGTAAGCATATGCGCTACGCGCACGCTGCGCGAACAGCAGTCAGCACTCAGCAGTCAGCTTTATGACATAGGCCACAAGTCCTGTGACAACACTGCAGCATTATTCCAATGCTTACCGATTTTATTCAAAAGCTGTTCGGTGTAGCTTGCCCTATGCTCATAAGCACATCAAGTAGTGTGGCACAGGCTTTGGCCTTTGGCCACGCTGTGCGAACGACGCTGTGACTGATTAGCACCTCAAGTAGCACCTCAAGTAGCGCATTAGCTGATAGCACATCAAGTAGTGTGGCACAGGCTTTGGCCTTTGGCCACGCTGTGCGAACGACGCTGTGACTGATTAGCACCTCAAGTAGCGTGCGCATTAGCTGATAGCTGATAGCTGATAGCTGATAAGTACCTGGACAAAAATAAACCTAACTGTATTAATTTGTGTAAAGTTGCCAAAAGTCCCTCTGCTCCCTGCTCCGAAGTCCCTGCTCCCTATTTAAAGAGTTAATTTTAGTTTTGTCCGACTACTTAGCTGATAGCACCTCAAGCAGCGTGCGCGTAGCGCATTAGCTGATAGCTGAATACTTACAAAAAAACTCATGCCCAAGCATGTCTAGCACGTACTAACCAATCTGTTGCTGTGGGAACAGGTCAAAGTTGCTGAACAAATGAACTATCTACCATCAGAGCAAGCTTACACCCACGAGGGGGCATGAGATTTAGTTCAAATGTTCTGCAATTGTGACATGCTCCCGATTTAACCCAAGTGTCTTGCAGGTTACAGCAGTAAACGTTAGGGGTAAACAGGGAAAGGGAAGAGTAAGGAGGATAGCAGGAGAGTAGAAGTAAAGTAGGCAAAAGGGAAGAGATGGAAAAAGTGAATTGTACTTGACTTGGAGGAAGCTAGAGAAGCAAATGTTAGATCTAATTAACCGCTATGCTCATGGATTTGTGGCTATACCAGTTATTTGGGCATGTAGAGAACGAGGAATATTTGAGTTACTGGCTCAGAAACAGTCACTGTATTTAGAGGAGATAGTAGAGCATTTCCAGGCAAATAGCGGGCATCTGCAGGTAGCCCTTAGACTTCTACAGTCACTAAAAATCCTAGAAAAAAATGATGTGGGGGCTTACTCGTTTGGGGATAGAGGTCAAATTCATAAAAAAATACCTAACGATATGGTCAGCCTCTATAAATTCCCCTTTGATTTGTATTTGAAAGGAGAACATAAAAAGGGAATAGGAAGCTGGATTGAGCGTTCGGAACGACGATGGGATATTAATGATGCCAGGTTAAGTGATTTGATAGATGGAGTATTAGTTGTTCCTATACTGTTAGCCTTGAAAAAAGAGAAGTTAATTGCGGGTAAGTCTGGTTCGCTGTTTTCGGATTTGAAGGATTCGGTAAAGCAAGAATTGACGACTCTGTTTGTTAATTTAGGATGGGCGATCGCGGAAAAGGAAGGTATAAATTTAACGAACGTCGGTCGTTTCATGTCACAGAGGTCTATGAACTTAGGGGTAACAGCATCCTATACTCCGATGTTGTTACAGATAGACGATCTGCTATTTGGGAATCCTCATAAGGTGTTTCAGAGAGATGATGGGGGACATGAAATACATGTCGATAGAACGTTAAACGTAGTGGGTAGTGGTTTTCAACACGAGAAATTTTTTGCGGATACAGAAGAAATTATTATATCTATATTTAATCAACGACCTTTTGAAGAGCAACCTAGCTATGTAGTTGACATGGGTTGCGGCGATGGAACGCTTCTCAAGCGAATTTACAATGTAATTATAGGGAAATCTGCTCGTGGGGAAGTATTAACAAAGTATCCAGTTTATATCGTGGGAGTAGATTACAATCAGGAATCATTGAATGTAACAGATAAAAATTTAGCTGAGATTCCTCATCGGGTTATTCAAGGAGATATTGGAAATCCCGAACGATTATTAGCAGACTTGAAGGCAGAGGGGATAGATCCAGAAAAGGTTTTACATGTCCGCTCATTTTTAGATCACGATCGCCCATTTATTCCTCCGACAGACACGGAAACGGCGGGATCGCGTTCCCGGTTGGATTATCAAGTTGTGGATGTAGACGAAGAGGGAAAACTGATAGCTCCTCACATTGCCGTACAAAGTTTAGTGGAGCATTTAGGAAGATGGTCGAACATTGTGACCAGACATGGATTATTGCTGTTAGAAGTTCACAGTTTAACTGCTTCAGTGGTACAAAAATTCCTAGATGAAAGCGAATCTCTACATTTCGATGCGTGTCAAGCTTTTTCAAAACAACATTTGGTAGAAGCAGATGTTTTTCTAATGGCAGCGGCTGAGGTAGGTCTATTTCCGAAAGCAAAATATTTGAGAAGATATCCAAAGATTTTACCATTTACCCGTATTTCCTTAAACTGCTTTGAGAAGAGAGCCTATAAAATTAGACATCCCTATGCTGAAGATATTGCAGCATTGGTAAATATTGAGAAAAAATGCTGGCCGGAGCATTTACAATTGTCGGTTGGCGAAATTCAGCAACGACTAGAAGAGGGATATAGTAACCATCTGGTCCTGGAAATAGACAGAGAAGTTGTCGGTGTAATTTACACCCAAAGAATAAAAAGCGTTGAAAGCTTAAAATCGGCAAATTTCAAAACTTTGCCAGAACTACACGTAAAGGATGGTCCAGTGCTTCAACTTCTGAGCTTGAATGTAAATCCAGAAAGGCAAGGCTTGGGGTTGGGGGATATGCTACGTCAATTCACCCTTCAATGGGCAGAGTTAAAGGAGGGGATTGAGTGCGTAGCAGGCGTGACTCGTTGCAAGGACTATGCAAATCATTCTCATATTTCAATCAGGGAATATATTGAAAAACGCAATGAAAGAGGTCAAATATTCGATCCAATACCTCGGTTCCATATAGAAGGTGGCGCAACAGTAGTTAGTATTGTCCCTAACTACCGCCCAGAGGATGTGGACAATCAAGGGTTTGGGGTACTGATCAAATACGAACTACAGGAGAAGCTAGAAGCTCCAAAGGCGGAGTGGACGGCAGTTGAGTCTCTGGATAAGCTTGACGATACCGAAAAGCTTGGGGATGTCACGGTTTTAATAGAGCGCTCTATTAAAACTGTGTTGGGGAAAAAACGGATGGAGGCTTTCTCATATAAGCGACCCCTCAGGGAGATGGGTCTCGACTCTTTGGATTTACTAGAGATAAAAAGTCTACTGGAGAAGAAGTTAGAAACTTCGTTGGATTCGACATTTTTCTTCGACTACGGCACGCCAGCAGCGATCGCGGGTTACTTCAACCAGTTAGGACGTGAGATTTCGTTGCCAGATGAAGTATTAACACCGACAAGACCTCGTGGAAGAGACGGGAAGGAAGAGGCGATTGGCCAAAAAGTCAAGACTGGGAGGAAATCGCAGAGGAAAAGCGGTGCTATTCTTCCAGAGGACGGTGTGGCAATAATTGGCATGGCTTGTAGGTTGCCTGGAGGGGTAAATAGTCCCGAGGATTATTGGCAGCTACTTCGGTTGGGCAAGGACGGGATATCGGAAGTGCCTCAAAGTCGGTGGGATGTTAACAGTTACTTTGACCCCGAACCGCAAAAACCAGGCAAAATGGTAAGTCGGTTTGGAGGTTTTATAGACCGGGTGGACTCTTTTGATGCGGGTTTCTTTCATATAGCACCGCGAGAAGCAACCTATACAGACCCACAACACCGTTGCTTGCTTGAGGAAAGTTGGCATGCGCTAGAGTATGCGGGAATAGCTCCCGAATCTCTGGTCGGTAAGCGAGTGGGGGTGTTTGTGGGAATAATGTCCCATGACTACGAACTGCTCTTTGTCAAGCAAACTCAACCTGCTGATTTTGGGGCATACTTTAGTACTGGCAACTCGGCATCGGTGGCAGCGGGTCGTATAGCTTATTTCTACGGACTGCAAGGAACGACTATGTCGGTGGATACGGCTTGCTCGTCTTCGTTAGTAGCGGTTCATCTGGCTTGTCAAAATCTGCTGCATAATGAGTGTCACCTGGCTTTGGCAGGGGGTGTTAATCTGCTGCTTTCTCCGGAATTGAGCATAACTTACTCCCAAGCCAGCATGCTTTCTCAAGATGGTCGTTGCAAAACTTTTGATGCTTCCGCAGATGGCTATGTCCGCAGTGAGGGCTGTGGGGTAGTGGTTCTCAAGCGCTTAAAACAAGCAATAAAAGATGGGGACAATATCTTAGCAATAGTGCGGGGTTCGGCTGTCAACCAGGATGGGGCAAGTAATGGTTTAACGGCACCTAACAGACAGGCTCAGGAAAGTCTGATCAAAAGGGCTTTGTCTGAAGCGCGGGTTTCACCCCACGAAGTGAGCTATGTCGAAGCTCATGGTACGGGAACTTCTTTAGGCGACCCGATCGAGGTCAAAGCTTTAGAAGGGGTTTTCGGCCAAGGGCGATCGCAAAATAACCCCCTAATGATTGGCTCGGTGAAGACGAATATCGGGCATGCAGAGGCAGCCGCAGGTATGGCTGGATTGATAAAAGTGGTTTTGTCACTCCAACACCAGCAGATACCCCCGCACTTGCACTTTAACAAGCTCAATCCCCATATCACGGGAGATGGGTTGCCTTTGGCGATACCTACTTCTCTCTTGGACTGGAAACAGATTGATCGAGAAAAGCCCCGCTTGGCAGGAGTCAGTTCCTTTGGATTTAGCGGCACTAATGCGCATGCGATCGTCCAAGAAGCACCAGTGTTAGCACCGAAGCAGGAGGCCAGACCCGATCGCCCTTGGCATATACTCACAGTTTCGGCAAAGGAAGAAACAGTCCTGGGAGAGTTGGCGGGCAAATATGCAACCTTCTTAGAGGAAAACCCGGAACTGGCTTTGTCGGACATTTGCTTTACCGCAAATACAGGTCGATCGCACCTAAAGCATCGCCTGGCTGTAGTGGGAGAATCATCGGCGGAAGTGATGGAACAGTTGCAGGACTTGCACTCGGAGACAGGGGCGATCGTAGGTCAAGCAGAGGAACGGGTTCCAAAAGTGGCGTTTCTGTTTACGGGACAGGGGTCCCAGTATGTTGGCATGGGACGGGAACTGTACGAAACAGCACCGGTATTCCGTCAGGAACTCGATCGCTGCGAGGTACTGTTGCGAGGCGAGTTGGAATGCCCGCTGCTGGAAGTATTAACCGATGATAGTCAGGATGAGTCGGTACTGCATCAAACTGCTTACACCCAACCAGCTTTGTTTGCCATTGAGTATGCCTTGGCTAAGTTATGGGAATCCTGGGGCATAAAACCGGATGTGGTGATGGGTCACAGTGTGGGAGAATATGTGGCAGCTTGTGTGGCAGGGGTTTTCAGTCTCGAAGATGGTCTGAAATTAATTGCGGCACGGGGCAGGTTGATGCAGCAGTTGCCTGGTGGAGGCGCGATGGTTTCCCTGATGGCTTCTGAGTCCAAGGTACGAGAGGCGATCGCGCCCTACGTAGAGCGAGTAGCGATCGCAGCCATCAACGGACCGAAAAGCATAGTAATTTCTGGGGAGTTGGAAGCAGTAAACCAGATCCTCAGTACCCTAGAATCACAAGGAATCAAAAGCAAACAACTACAGGTGTCCCACGCTTTCCATTCCCCGATGATGGAACCAATGCTGGGTGAGTTTGAAGCCGCAGCTAAAGCAGTAACCTATAGCAAGCCTCAGATAAAACTGATATCTAATGTCAGCGGACGTCAAGTGGAAGATGAAATCACGGAAGCTGCATATTGGACCGGTCATGTTCGACAACCAGTACGGTTTGCTGACAGTATGCAAACTTTGCTGGAGCAAGGATATGAGTTATTCCTAGAAATAGGACCCAAACCCATTCTGTTGGGGATGGGGCGTCAGTGCTTGGGGGAAGATAAGGCAGTATGGTTGCCAACGCTGCGTCCCCCAAAAACAGAATGGCAGCAGATACTTGAAAGTTTGGGACAGCTATATGTGCAGGGATCCCAAATAGATTGGTTTGGGTTTGACACAGAGTACGGGCGTCGGAAAGTCGTAGTTCCTACTTATCCGTTCCAGAGGGAAAGTTATTGGATAGAAAATTTAAATAAATCCCATAAAAAACGGTATGTGTCGAAAAAAAGCCACCCTCTGTTAGGTGAAAGATTAAATTGTGCAGGGGAACAACAAATTTTTGAATCGTACATCGAGGAAAACTATCCAAGCTACCTGAGCCACCACAGAGTATTCAATAAAGCCCTATTTCCGACAACAGCCTACTTGGAAATGGCAGCGTCAGCAGCTCATTACCGATTTAAGACTCCCAGGGTCGTGGTAGAAGATCTAGTAATTGGACGTGGATTGAGTTGGTCTCAAGGGGAACAGTTTTCAGTTCAGACAATACTGACACCATTAGATCAAGAAACATACAAATGGCAAATATTCAGTCAGAAGTCAAGTGCAAGCAAAGAAGGGGAAGTATGGCACCTCCACGGAACAGGGAAAATAAAACCCCTGCCGCCAGAGACAAGCAAAGCGAAAGTAGACATAGAAAAGTACTTGGCTGATTGTAACCAAGCCATAGAAGTAAAACAACATTATCAAAAATGTCGGGAAATAGGGCTTAACTACGGCAGCAGTTTCCAAGGCATTAAAAGTTTGAGTGCTGGCCCAAACCAAGTGCTAGCGCAGATAAAATTACCCGAAGAGCTAGAAGGAGAAGCAAGACAGTATCAGTTTCATCCGGCACTGTTAGATGCAGCGTTGCAGATAACCTATCACCTACTGCCTGAGACAAACAATGACAAAACTTACTTGCCAATAGGGATAGACAAGTTAGAAATACATACTCGTTCGGGAGTAGAGCTGTGGGCGATCGCGTCCCTAACGGAGTCTGAGGTCAAAAGTGCAGAAAGTATCAGCACGCAAGTGACCCTGGTCAGTCAAGAGGGAGAGATAGTTGCGAAAGTAGAAGGGTTGCGAGTAAAACAGGCAACCCCTCAAACGCTACTGGGAACAGAAGCGAAATCTATTGATGACTGTTTGTACGAAGTAGAATGGAGAGCAAAAGGGCGTTTGGGTAGACTGCTCCCAACCTCGGATATGCTGGAACCGGTAGAAATAGAGGAGCAGTTGAGTCAGAGTCTGACAGAATTAGTAGCAACAGTAGACCAGAAAAGATCCTCCCAAAGCGCTGCTAGTTTAGAAGAATTAAGTGTAGAGTACATAGTGCAAGCATTGCTGGAGCTGGACTGGCCGTACTCGGTAGGCGATTGCTTTTCTACAGAGGCAGTTAGCCAAAGGTTAGGTATAGTTCCCAGCCAAAGACGACTATTCAAGCGAATGCTAGAAATAATGGCTTCTGAGGGAATAGTGCAGTATTCCCAGCAGGAGTGGCAAATGCAACAGACCTTAGACCCAGTCCAGCCGGGAGAAAAAATTGAGACTCTAATCAGTCAATATCCGGATGCAGTAGCAGAATTGACTCTACTGAATCGTTGTGCATCTCAACTAAGTGAGGTTTTGCGGGGAACGCAAGATCCAGTGCAGCTGGTATTCCCATCAGGAGATTTTACTACAGCAACACAACTGTATCAAGATACCCCCATAGCTAAAGTGATGAACGCGATCGTGCAGCAGGTGATCGTCAAGTCAATAGAGAAGATCCCGCAACAACGAGGGATAAGGTTGTTAGAAATAGGAGCGGGAACGGGAGGGACGACAAGCTATATATTGCCCCATCTAAATCCAAATCAAACAGAATATCTGTTTACGGATATAGGGAAATTATTTACAAGTAAGGCTCAAGAGAAATTCAAGGAATATCGATTCCTGCGCTATGCAGCATTAGATATTGAGGAGGATCCGACAACTCAAGGATTTGACGCTCATCAATACGACGTGATTATTGCAGCCAATGTTCTTCATGCAACCAGGAGTATGAAGCAGACATTAACAAACGTGCGGAAAATGCTGGCACCAGGGGGCATGTTGGTATTACTGGAAATAACAAGTTGTCAACGATGGCTGGATTTAGTATTCGGATTATTGGAAGGATGGTGGAGATTCCAAGATAGTGAATTGCGACCGGACTATCCGCTGTTGAGTAGAACTACATGGAAGCAATTACTTGGTGAAATGGGTTTTACTCAAGTAGTCACCATGCCGGAAATAGAGGGAATGCCGGAAATATTGTCTCAACAAACGGTGATAGTGGCTCAAGGGTCGAAAACCAGGTTTTCACAAACAGCATCAGAACGCAAAGGTTGGTTGCTGCTAGCAGATAAACAAGGGATAGCCCAAAAGTTAGCAAAGCAACTGCGAGCACAAGGAGACTCTTGTACGTTAGTATTTGCAGATGAGCAATACAAACAAATAACAGCAGAAGAATTTACCATTAACCCCAATAACCCAGAAGATATAGAGCAAGCCATTGCTCAGGTAACCGACAAAAACCCGTTCCTCTATGGAGTGGTTCAATGTTGGACAGCGGAAACGGGAATGGCAGAAAATATGAATGCTGAGGAATTGGCTAATTTATCCTTACTGGGGTGCGGCACCACCTTGTTTTTGGTTCAAGCATTGGTAAAAAGGAAATGGGTCCAAACACCACGGTTGTGGTTAACGACGTCAGGCTCTCAAACACTATCGGGAGATCGAGGGATAATCCCAGGAGTGAGCCAATCTTCAGTCTGGGGAATGGGGAAAGCGATCGGCTTGGAACACCCAGATTTACACTGCACGCTGATAGATTTAGACCCAAACCAGACAGTAGAGCATCAAGCAGATGTACTGTTCCATGAAATTTGGTCAGAGGATATAGAAAACCAGGTGGCATTACGAGGAGACAAACGTTACGTACCTCGGTTAGTTGCAAGTCATCATCGTCAAGCAGCAGCACGACAACTGAAAATTCCATCAGAACCTTTCAGACTGGTAATGTCAGAGAGGGGAAGTTTAGACAACTTAACTTTAGAGCCATTAACCAGGCGTGCTCCAGCAGCAGGGGAAGTAGAAATTAAAGTTAAGGTCACGGGGCTAAATTTCCGAGACGTGCTGATAGCTTTGAATATATATCCGGGAACTCCGATAATGGGCGGAGATTGTGCAGGGGAAATAGTAGCTGTGGGAGCAGGGGTAAAAGAGTTTAAGGTGGGAGACGCGGTGATGGCAATGGCTCTGGGAAGCTTTAGTCAATACATCACCGTTAAGGCGAGCTTAGTCGCCCTCAAACCAGAAAAAATCAGCTTTGCAGAAGCGGCATCGATTCCGGTTAATTTTTTAACAGCATATTATGCTTTGCATCATTTAGCTAAGATTTCAGCAGGTGATCGGGTTTTGATCCATGCCGCTGCAGGAGGAACTGGGATGGCTGCAGTGCAAATTGCCCAGAATGCAGGAGCGGAAGTATTTGCCACTGCTAGTCCACCCAAGTGGGAAACCCTACGACAAATGGGTGTCAAACATGTCATGAACTCTCGCACAGTAGAGTTTGCGGACAAAATAATAGAAAGCACTCAAGGAAAAGGAGTAAACATCGTACTAAACTCTTTGACATCAGGGGAATTTATTAGCAAAAGCCTCTCAGTATTAAGTTCCCAAGGTCGGTTTGTGGAACTGGCGGTTCGAGATATTTGGGAAGCAGAGCAAATGACACGGAATAAGTCAGACATTTCATACTTTCCAGTGGATCTCACCCAAATAGCTCGGGAACAACCAGAGTTAATCCAATCAATGTTCCAGCAGTTAATAGAAAAGTTCGAGCGAAGTTGGCTAAAACCACCACCATTAAAGTTATTCCCCATAGAGTCTGCCCTCGAAGCATTCCGTTACATGCAACAAGCCAAACATATTGGCAAGATTGTGGTAACTCAAACAGAACAACCAGGGGTAGACACCAAGGAAAAGCCTTTAACTTTCCGTGGAGATGCAAGCTACTTGATTACAGGAGGTATGGGCGGTTTAGGTTTACTGGTTTCCCGTTGGATGGTGTCCAAGGGAGCCAAGCATTTAGTATTGGTAGGACGCAGGACACCGGATGCTGCTGCGAGGAAGAAAATAACTGAGTTAGAAAAAGCAGGAGCATCGGTGGTAGTAGAAAAAGCAGACGTGTCAGATTTAGAATCTATGACAAGAGTGCTCTACAATATAGAGCAGTCAAAGATTCCTTTAGCAGGGGTGATCCATGCGCCAGGGATTTTATCAGATGGAGTTCTTCAAAACCAGACTTGGCAGAGTTTTGCTAAGGTGATGGCTCCGAAAGTGCAAGGGAGTTGGCATTTGCATAAATTGACCCAACACCAACCATTGGACTTTTTTGTACTATTTTCTTCTACAGCATCTCTTTTAGGTTCAACCGGTCAAGGAAATCATTCGGCAGCGAATTCGTTTCTAGATGGTTTAGCCCATTATCGTCGTAGTATGGGGTTACCGGGGTTGAGTATACATTGGGGTACGATTTCTCAAATAGGAAAAGCAGCAGAACGCGGTGCAGATATAAGTTTTCAGCAGCAAGGTATCCAACCAATCGCGCCACAACGGGTTCTAGAGTCACTAGAGTTACTAATGAGTGGTGCCAGTGTGGAAGTAGCGGTAGTGCAGATGGACTGGTCTGCTTGGCAAGACCGAATGGCACAATGGCCGTTTTTGGCAGATTGGAAACAAACAGCTATGACAACTGCCGAGACCGTGAAATTAGGGTTGATACAGCAGTTGAAAGAGGTGGTTTCCAGCCAACGAAGAGAGATGTTAGTAGAGCTTGTGCGCAGTCAAGTAGGCCGAGTGCTAGGAATAAAGCATCCAGAATCAATTTCATTAGAAAAAGGCTTTTTTAGTATGGGAATGGATTCATTGACATCGGTAGAGTTGAGGAATAGGTTGCAAACAAGTTTGGAATGTGGTCTGCCATCAACGCTATCTTTCGACTATCCGACAGTTAATAAGCTAGTAGATTATTTGCTTAAGCATGTACTGGTTGAAAGAGATCTGGGATTAGATGATGGCGAAGTCTCAGAGGAGGACAAGGGAGATTTGGTTATAAAATTGGAACAGACTGCTAAAAAATTGGCAGAACAATTAGGTGCAGATTGGGAGGATATGACATGAGCAATAACCAGGAACAAGGCTACGCCAAGCTAATGGAAATGGCCTCTAAGAAGATTGCTAAGTTAGAAGCCGAACTAGAGGCAGTAAAAGGTAGGGACAAAGCAGAACCGATCGCGATTGTTGGGATAGGTTGTCGCTTCCCCGGAGGTGCATCGACTCCAAAGAAATTCTGGGAACTATTGGAAAACGGAGTAGATGCCATCACTGAAGTGCCAAAAGACAGATGGAATGTTGACGATCTGTACGACCCGGATCCGACAACTCCTGGCAAAATATGTACTCGTTATGGAGGGTTTATCGATGGCGTGCAGGAGTTTGATGCTGATTTTTTTAGCCTGACTCCTAAGGAAACGATAAGTCTAGACCCTCAACAAAGAATATTATTAGAAGTAACTTGGGAAGCTATAGAAAATTATGGGAAAAATCCCGAAGAATTGAAGGGGAGCAAAGCGGGCGTATTTATTGGTATATGTAGTAATGAATACATGCAACGTGTAGTCAGTCAAGGTAAGGAAAAAATTGATGCCTATATGGGTACCGGGAATATCAACAGCGCAGCAGCTGGGCGAATTTCCTATACTTTAGACCTGGTTGGACCTTGTTTTGCCGTAAATACAGCTTGTTCATCTTCTTTGGTAGCCATTCATTTAGCCTGCGCTAGTTTGAGAAATAAAGAGTGCAATCTAGCATTGGCTGGGGGAGTGAATCAATTGGTTTCTCCAGAGTTGAGTATTAACTTTTCTAAGGCTCAGATGCTATCGCCAGATGGTCGGTCCAAGACTTTTGATGCTTCTGCCAATGGGTTCGTCCGTGGTGAAGGATGCGGGATGATTGTACTCAAACGTTTGTCAGAAGCAGTAGCTGATGATGATAATATCCTGGCGGTTATTCGCGGAACAGCTATTAATCAAGATGGTTATAGCAGTGGTTTGACGGTACCTAAAGGTCCTTCTCAGCAAGCAGTTATTCGTCAAGCTTTGGAAAATGGGGGAGTAGACCCGGGAAATGTCAGTTATATCGAAGCTCATGGTACAGGAACTTCCTTGGGAGACCCCATTGAAATAGGAGCGATCGGAACCGTATTTGAAAAAAACCACTCTCAAGAACGACCTTTGCTCGTCGGTGCAGTTAAGACGAACATTGGTCACTTGGAGGGGGCTGCAGGCGTAGCAGGTTTGATTAAAGTAGTCCTGCAATTACAACATCAAAAAATAGCGCCTTTACTGCATCTGAAAAAGCTGAATCCTTATATTAATTGGTCAGAATTACCAGTAAAAGTACCGATCCAGATCATGCCTTGGCAAACGAATGGAACTCGCATTGCCGGTGTTAGTTCCTTTGGTTTTAGCGGCACAAATGCTCATGTAGTCTTGGAAGAAGCACCGCTACTCGAAAGGCAAAAGTCAAAAGGCAAAAGTAGCGAAGACATAACAGAACGCTCTTTCCATCTATTAACGCTGTCGGGGAAAAAGTCAACAGCACTTCGGGAGTTAGTCCTTCGTTATCAAAAATATCTAGCAGAACGAAGCAATGCTGAGAAAGAAGAGTTGGATAACATTTGCTATACAGCGAACGCAGGACGCGCCCATTTCAACCACAGACTAGCAGTCATAGCCTCTAACGAACGAGAATTAGCGGCCAAACTGGGAGAGTACCAAAAGGGACAGGAAGTAGCGGGAATATCGTCGGGGGAATTTTCCGGCGAGGCAGCACCGAAAATAGCCTTTTTATTCACCGGTCAAGGTGCTCAATATGTCAACATGGGCAGGCAATTGTACGAGACGCAGCCGTTATTTAAAAAGACTGTAGACCAGTGTGCCGAAAAGCTTTCATCCTACATGGACAGACCAATATTGGAAGTTCTCTACGGATCGGAAACAGACGAGTCGGTTTTGGAACAGACGGCTTACACTCAACCAGCTCTATTTGTTATAGAATACGCTCTATGCAAACTATGGCAATCTTGGGGTATCGAACCGGATGCAGTCATGGGTCACAGCGTGGGTGAATATGTAGCTGCAACTGTGGCGGGAATTTGGAGTTTGGATGATGGTCTCAAACTCATTGCAACCAGGGGACGGTTGATGCAACAGTTGCCCCCAGGTGGCGTGATGGTTGCAGTCATGGCGTCAGAGTCCCAGGTGCGAGAAGCGATCGCATTTTGTAGTAAGCACTTTAGTGCTTCTGTTAGTGCTTCTGTTGGTAGTAAACACTTTAGTGTTTCAATCGCAGCGATCAACGGACCCCAAAGTGTGGTAATATCTGGGGAGGCAGAGAAAGTAAAGTATTTACTACAAACATTAGAAGCTGGAGGAATCCAAACAAAGCAACTGCAAGTATCCCACGCTTTTCATTCACCGTTAATGGAACCCATGTTGGCCGAGTTTGAAGCAGTGGCGAAGCAAATAACCTACAGTCAAGGGCGGATCCCAATAATATCTAACGTCACGGGAGGTAAAGCAGACAATAGCATTGCTACGAGTAAATATTGGGTAAATCACGTGCGCCAACCAGTCAGGTTTTCGCAAAGTATGGAAGCTTTGAGGCAAATGGATCTATTCCTGGAAATAGGACCCAAACCAATATTATTGGGTATGGGAAGGCGATGTTTGCCGGAAGGTGTAGGAGTGTGGTTGCCTTCATTGCGTCCGGGTATGGATGAATGGCAGCAGATGCTATCGAGTCTCGGTGAACTATACGTGCGAGGGGTGAAGGTTGATTGGTTTGGTTTTGACAAAGACTATCTAGGGCGGCGCAAAGTCTCTCTCCCCACCTATCCCTTCCAGCGACAACGCTACTGGGTAGATGAGACTCGCTTTGATAGACCACATCTGCTAGAGGAATCTAATAACGAATCTTCAGAAATAGAAATAGAGCAAATCATCACCCAACAGGAAGAATATAATAACGGATGTTCAGAAACAGAAATAGAGGAAATTATCATCCAGGATGAATATGATGATAACGGATGTCCAGAAACAGAAATAAAAAAAATTATCACCCAACAGATAGAGATTATGTATCAACATCTAGATTTATTGCACGCAGAATAAAGCCATTATTTGGGTTGGGAACTACAACCTATCTCAAAGGAAAAATTTTGCTCAACGAGTATCAGGTAATTTCATAAAATAAATAAATTTTATTTATTTATTTTAAATCGCCATACATACATAATAGTTAATAATAGTTAAAGCCATGTCAGAACAACATCTCAAAAGCGATATTCAGGCAATACTTAAGGAAATTTTTGCCCCCTTAATTGTGGGTAAAAGCGCAGAGGAATTAGACTCCCATGCCAACATTTTCCAGATGGGACTGGAGTCGATTGCCTTTGTAGAAATCGCAGGAGCAATTAAAGCAAAACTAGGAGTGAATATTTCACTTCGCTCGATGTTGGAGAATAATTCCACTATCAATGACTTGTCTGAGTACATCGCCGAAAAAATGCCCGAAGCCACGCGATTATCCTGGGCACGGACAAAACCCGAGTCTTTATCTTTAGAAAAACAAGAGAAGCCAAGTAAAAATGGCGGTGCTGCTAGCAGGGCTCTAGCGAAACAGATATCGGAGCCATTAACTTCTCACGGACCATTAACTTCTCAAACGGCGATCGAACGGGTTGTGAGCCAGCAGCTTCAGCTGATGTCCAAACACCTAGAATTGCTACGCAACGGTTCTTCGGGGAATACCCCAACTCAGGCACGACTGCCTTCCCAACCCTCTAGCAACAAACAAAAGAGCCTACAGAAGCAGAGCCTAGAGTTGGAAACGGGTCGTCCAGAGAGCATAAAACTGTCCCCAAAAACCGAGAAATCAGAAGGTGCAGGGTTAGTCGAAGCGCCTGACTTTATACCTAATCCAGCCTTTATAGCGACTCGCTTGCAACCCGAGGTGCAGGAACTGGTGGTGGAAAACAAAAAGTTACACCATTACATCACCCAACTGGTACCACAACTGGAACAGGTGAGTCTGACCTTTATAATCCAAGCACTAAGGAATCTGGGTTGGTCTTATCAGGTGGGAGAGTCTATTAGTTTAGCTACGGTGGCTCAACGGTTGGGAGTTGTGCCCCAACATCAGCGGTTGTTGGTTCGATTGCTACAGATTTTATCATCGGAAGGAATCCTCAAACCACATCAGGGTCAATGGCAGGTACTGCAACCGTTGCCGACGTGTGATGACCCTGCCCTACAGAATAGTCCTGCTCTGCAGCAGCTGCCAGAATGGCAGTTATTGTATCGCTGTGGCTCCCAGCTCAGTTCAGTGTTGCGAGGAGCAGTGGATCCGGTGAAATTGATGTTTCCTGCTTGGGACACGAGCACCGCTACCCAACTGTATCAAGATTCTCCAAGGGCTCAGGTGTTCAACAAGCTAGTGCAGCAGGTGGTAACCACGGCAGTGGCAGGGGCTCCCCAGCAAAGGGAACTGCGGATCTTGGAAATTGGTGCTGGGACAGGGGGCACCACCAGTTACCTCTTACCCCATCTGCCAGAGGATCGAACTCAATATTGTTTTACCGATGTGGGAGATCTGTTCACTGCATTGGCTCAGGAGCGTTTTGGGGACTATCGGTTTGTGGAGTATCAAGCTCTCGATATTGAACAAGACCCCAGCTTGCAGGGATTTGAGCCTCATTGCCAAGATGTGGTGATAGCAGCAAATGTGTTGCATGCCACGCAGAACATGAGGCAGACCTTGGCGAATGTGAGGCAGTTGTTAGCACCAGGGGGAGTCTTAGTGCTTTTAGAGGGAACCCATCGACAACGGTGGGTTGACCTAACATTTGGGTTGTTAAAGGGATGGTGGCGATTTGCGGATGTGGATCTGCGATCGGATCACCCCCTGATCGATAAAAGGCAATGGCTGCAGCTTTTGCAGGAGAGTGGTTTTAGTTCGGTAGCGATACTGCCAGATGTTGAAGCAGACGATAACCTGGGACAGGTGGTGATACTGGCTCAAGTAAGTGGGTCTAGTTCCTCCAAGCTGGTGTCTAAACAGGGAACCAAGAAATCAGAAGGTGCAGGCTTCACTGTCCAGCAGCAACAACATTTGGATGGCTTAATAGCTCGAGTAGTCCAACGCACCCAAGAATCAAAACAATTGACCCAAGCTGCTCGTAAAGTATTAGCTAATCCTAGGGCAGCCAAATGGTTCGATAGCTCTATCAAGGAGATGATATATCCCCTCCACATTCAGCGCGGAGCTGGTGCGAGAATCTGGGATGTTGATGGCAATGAGTATATAGACCTGACCATGGGGTTTGGTCCGCTCTTATTTGGTCATTCGCCACCTTTTGTTATCGAGGCTATCCAAGAGCACATTCAACGAGGGCTCCAAAATGGTCCGCAACCGCATCTTATAAGCAAAGTTGCCGAGTTAATGTGCGAGCTAACTGGTCAAGAGCGGGTTTGCTTTTGCAACTCAGGCACCGAAGCAGTGATGGGAGCAATCAGGATAGCCAGAGCCACTACAGGACGCACTAAAATTGCTTTTTTTGCTAATTCTTATCACGGACATTCAGACGAGCTGTTGGTCGGCAAAATAGATAATCAAGACGGAACATCCCGTACCATTCCAGCTTTTCTAGGAGTTCCAAAGCATAAGGCAGAACAAGTCATAATGCTTGACTACGGAAATCCCAAATCTCTGGATATTATCAAAGCTCATGCCCACGAGTTGGCAGCTGTTTTAGTAGAGCCAGTACAGAGTCGTAAGCCGGATTTACAACCCCGAGAGTTCCTGCACCAGCTCAGAGAATTAACCCTCTCAACGGGAGTTGCATTGATTATAGATGAGGTAATTACAGGTTTTCGGATGCACCCCGGCGGCATCCAGGCATTGTGGGGGATTAAAGCTGATATTACTGCCTATGGCAAGGCCTTGGGAGCTGGACTGCCCATTGGAGCAGTAGCTGGTAAGGCTAGTTTTATGGACGCATTGGACGGTGGATTTTGGAGTTATGGAGATCAGTCTTCTCCCTCCCCAGACGTCACGTTTTTTGCAGGCACCTTTTTCAAGAATCCCCTTGTAATGAGTGTTGTATGGGCAGTTCTCAACCACATCAAAGACCAAGGACCCCAACTGCAAGCGGAGTTAACAAAGAAAACCACGAAATTAGCCAACCATCTCAATGATTACTTCAGGGAAAAGCAGTTGCCAATTCAGGTAGTTCATTTCGGGTCATTGTTCCGGTTTACTTACCCGGAGCACCTCTGGATGAATTTGCTTTTTTATCATTTGCTGGAGCGAGGGATTTACGTGGCGGAAGTGCGCAACCTGCTTTTGTCTACGGCTCATACCGATGAAGATATCGAACAGATTATTCGGGCGGTAAAAGCAAGTATAGAAGATATGCAAGCAGGGGGATTTTTACCGAGTTCGCCATCTAAGCTAAGTAAGCCGAGTGATGAAGACAAAAAAGAGGTTCAGCTACCCCTTACAGAACCCCAAAAAGCAGTCTGGATGGCCTCTAAAATAGCAGAGGGAGCATCCAAAGCTTACAACGAATCGATGGTGATTCACTTGCGGGGCCAGTTGAATTTGGAGGTGATGGGCAAGGCAGTCAGGGAATTGGTCAATCGTCACGAAGCCCTCAGAAGCACTTTTAGCCCAACGGGAGATTACCAGCGGATTGCTCCGAGCGGGGGCTTAGATATTCCTCTGGTGGACTTTTCTGGTTTAGATAATGACTTGCGCGATCCAGAAGTATCCCAGTTTTTGGTGCAAGAAGCCGGAAAAACTTTTGATTTTGAAGTCGGTCCTTTGTTCCGCCCTTTGGTTGTAAAGCTCTCGGAAGAACACCATATTTTGGTTCTAACTTTTCATCACCTGGTTGTTGATGGTTGGTCCATGGAAATTTTGTTTCGAGAACTGGGTGTAATTTATTCAGCGCAGTGCCAAGGGGTTTCCTACGATCTGCCGGAACCCATGCAATATAGCAAGTACGTTCGACGGATTGAGGCTCGGCGGCAAAGTCCGGAAATGGCCTCTGCGGAGGCTTATTGGTTGCAGCAATTTGCTGATTCCGTTCCTGTACTGGATTTGCCCACCGATCGCCAGAGACCATTGGTCAATCGATACAGGGGCGATCGCAAAACTCTGAAACTGGGTAAATCTCTGTGCGATCGCCTCAAAAGCCTGAGTGGGCAATGTCAATGCACCCTGTTTACAACGCTGCTAGCTGGATTTATCTTGTTGCTACATCGGTTGAGCGATCAGAACGACATTGTTGTAGGCATTCCCACAGCAGGACAACTGTCTGCAGGTTGTGAATATATGGTGGGTCACTGTGCCGATCTCTTGCCATTGCGCGTGAAGGTGGGTTCCGATCCGAAGTTTAAAGACTATGCTAGTACGGTCAAAAAGGTGTTTTTGAATGGTTACGACCATCAAATTTATCCTTTTATCGACTTAAGTCAAAAGTTACAGCTACCGCGCGTTCTGAGTCGAACTACCCTAATTGGAACTACATTTAATTTAAACAAAATTAGCGCCGATCCAGAATTTTGGGGTCTGGAAGTTGAATTGGCACCGAATCATGGGAAGGGAGCTAAGTTTGATCTGGTTTTCGATATTTTTCAGACAAACAGCGAGCTGATTGTGATGTGCGATTACAATAGCGATCTATTCGACTCCCAAACAATTCGGCTCTGGCTGGGTCATTTCCAAACTTTATTATTGGGCGCAGCCGCAAATCCAGAGGCACCACTGTCACAGTTGCCTCTCTCCACAGAACCAGAAGGTCGAGAATTGCTGAAGGAGTGGAATGACGCATATGCCGACTATGCCCAGGATATGTCCATCCACCAGTTGTTTGAGCACCAGGACAAGCGCACCCCCGAAGCAAATGGAGGTTACGTACCGTTAGACCCAGATTATCCCAGCAACCCTATCGGTAATATCTTAGAGGATTCACAGGCCGAAATGCTGTTAACTCAAGAGCCTCTAGCAACAAAACTGAACACTCCTGAACAGGAAATTCTTCAGGCGATCTGGTGCGAAGTGCTTGGGTTAGAGTCGGTCAGTTTGCATGAGGACTTCTTTGAAATCGGCGGGCACTCCCTCCGAGCAACCCAAGCTATCTTTCGTATTCGTAAAGTATTCTCGGTCGAACTGCAATTATCAGCTCTGTTTGAAGCTCGAACAATAGCACAACTGAGTGACCGGATCGCAGCTATGCGCCGTGCTCCTGCCGAGGTCCTACCCCAGATTTTTCCCGTTTCGCGAGAGGGCGATGTACCCCTCTCCTTTGCTCAAGGACGTCTTTGGTTTCTTAACAATTTCGCTCCGGGCAACCCAGCTTACAACATTCCGATCGCCTATCGCATTGAAGGATTCCTTAATGAGGAGATCTTAGCAAATGCCCTAAATACCATTGTTGAGCGTCAAGAATCGCTACGTACCAGTTTCCCTGTTGTCAATGGCTATCCAGTGCAAAGGATAGAGACATCGGTGGAAGTAGGGCTTAACATTATTGACCTCACAGGTATGGGGGATAGTGAGACCCAAACAAAAATTGTAGAGATAGCGAAGACCGAATATCTCTGGCATTTCGATCTCAACAACGGACCACTTTTTCGCTTTACACTGGTTCGACTCACAGATGAGGAACGCATTTTCTTCGTCAATCTGCATCATATCATAGCCGACGGGTGGTCGATTGGGGTGTTTAACCGCGAACTTGGTCAGTACTACCATGCAGCTACAACAGCAGAGGCGTTGCACCTTCCTGAACTGCCAATTCGTTACACTGATTTCACTGTAGGTCAGCAGGCCTGGCTACAGGGTAAGGTACGGGAGAGTCAGCTGGCTTACTGGAAAGACCAATTAGCAGGACTTGTTCCCTTACAATTGCCTAAAGATTATCCACGTCCAGCGGTTCAAAGCTTTGTTGGTAAAGCGGTGCAGTTTGGCCTTAAGCCCGAGATAACAACATCTCTCCAAAGGCTAAGTCGTGATCACGGTGTAACTCTCTTCATGACTTTGGTAGCGGCCTTTTTCCTTCTGCTCTATCGATACTCAGGTCAGGAAGACCTAGCCATTGCAACACCAATTGCCAACCGCAACCGCCGTGAAATCGAGCATCTCATTGGCTTCTTCGTCAACACGCTAATACTTCGTTGCCACGTTTCTGGAGACATGACTTTAACAGATTTGTTGCAACAGGTACGCCAGGTCTCGCTTTCAGCTTATGCACGCCAGGACTTTCCTTTTGAGCAAGTGGTTGAGGCTCTTGCCCCAGAAAGAGACAGCAGCCAAAATCCGCTAGTGCAAGTAATTTTTGCTCTTCAGAACGCGCCAATGGAGCCACCAATCTTGCCAGGTCTCAATGTCGCATTGGAAACCTTTGAAGAATACACTGCACGCTTTGATCTGGAGATACATTTGTTCCAGGTTGAAGATGGATTAACTGGCTATATAGTTTACAACACCGATCTGTTTAAGTCATCAACAATCGAGGGATTAACAAATAACTTTGTAACTCTGCTGCAATCTCTAAGCATCGATTCGAGTCAAAGTATTCAGCAGGTGCCAATCCTAGAGGCGTCTGAACAGATGGAACTGATAGGTGCGGGGCTTAACAATTTCCAGATTCCATACCCACGCGAGAAGACAGTCCACGAATTATTTGAAATCAAAGCTAAAGAAAAAGCAGAAGCAGTTGCACTAATATATGGCCAACAGATACTTTCCTACGAGGCACTGAACGTCAAGGCCAATCAGCTGGCTCGATATTTGAAAACCCTGGGTGTGAAACCAGAAATGCCGATCGGGATCTACCTTGAACGTGGAATCGACAGCATTATTGCCCAACTTGCAATTCTTAAGGCTGGTGCATGCTATGTTCCTCTCAACCCAGAAGATCCAGCAGCCCGAATCCGTTTTATCGTGCAAGATACAGAGCTTGAGATCATTATTACTGACAGTAAAACCTCGCAACTGCTGCCTGCAAAATTGAACAACGTGGCACCAGAGCTAGTTTGCCTCGACCGATCTCAAGCAATCATTATGGCTCAAGAGGAGGACTGAACTCTTGGAGTCAACAGCCATCCTCTCAGGCAACTTCCCAATTTTCCCTGACCCCGGAACAATTACCGATTTATCTCGGACCGACGGTTCTTGTGGATGACTCTCCTGGAATTGAGGTTTTCAGCGTCGGATGCCTTCCTCAGGACAGTGAAGAAGTCATCGGTCATATTCTGGCTCAGGCTTGGTGTGGAGGCAGTTCCATTGATTGGGCTGCTTTCCAGGGTGACGCAGCCCCAAGGCGAGTGCCTCTTCCCACCTATCCCTTCGATCGCCAACGCTATTGGGCTAAACCGGCTGGTCCGATTGTTGCTAAATCGGTTCCTACTCCCATAGCAAAACCGATTACCCCTTTCCCCCTATCCAAACAGCCTGATCTGGGAGGATGGTTCTATCGGCCTCACTGGGAGCAGAAGCTGCCCTTAGCCCCTGTTAGCCCTGCTACCATCGCCCAACGGGGAGAGTTCTGGTTGCTGTTTTTGGATGATTGCAGCATTGGAGAGGGTTTCGCCCGATATCTGCGGGAAGCTGAAATCGGGGTGGCTACGGTAAAACTTCAACCAGGTGCTGAATTTAAAGCCCTCTCAGATTGGGACTATTGCCTGAACCCCGATAGAGCCCAACACTATCGGGATCTGTTCCAAATTTTGGAGCAACGTCATAGCACCCCTCAACAGATTTGCCACTTTGGGTCTGTTACTGCTCCTGAAACAGAACCCAACCCAGAGGTTGTCTTTAACTCCCTCCTTTTTTTGGTACAAGCATTAGGTCCCCAAGCAACAGCAAATTTAACTATTATATCCACAAATCTTCATGGAATTGAACCAAGCGATCTACCTTGTCCAGCTAAAGCACTTCTTCTTGGTCCTGCCCTAGTCATTCCCCAAGAATATGCCAAAATCAACTGCCGCAGTCTTGATATAGAGCTACCAAAAAACCAACTTCAGAGACAAAACCTTCTCGATCGGATTTTGGCGGAAGCGGTTGCCCCTGAGGAGGATGCAGTCATTGCCTATCGGGAAGAAACTCGGTTGGCACGAACCTACAAATCGCTGCAGCTCCCAGAGAGCAGCAACGATCGAACCGAACCCCGACTGAGACAGGGTGGGGTTTACCTGATTGCAGGAGGACTAGGGGGAGTTGGACTTACCCTGGCTACCTTCCTGGCAAAGTACTACGCAGGGAAAATTGCTCTCCTCACCCGCTCGTCATTTCCTGATCGGGATTCCTGGGAAGGAATTTTGAAGCAGAAGCGGTTGCCGGATTTAAGTTCCTCGATTGAGGAATTGCGAAAGGTTGAAGCTAAGCTTTCTGATCAACTAGCTATTGCAGCAATCTCCGATTATCCAGGATTGACCGAAAAATTAACGGACTTGTGCTGCGCCCATGGGTTCAATTATGTAAAGACTGCCTTTGTACAAACCGATTCTTCCCAAAGTCTTTCGTATAAAGCTATTTTGGAAAGCCTAAGGGTTTTGCCGGAGTTAGAGGGATGCGTTCTTTATATCCTCGACTTACTAATGGCAGCAGAAATTATTAGCTATAAGGATGGTCTCTATTACCTCGGAGCTAAGGCAGATCGGGTCAAGGAACCCGAAGAGCTAAGTGCAAACCTGCGTCGTCATTATCCAGATTTTCGGGGTTTGGTTGAACTCTTAGACCATTGTGCGATCCATTACTCTGCTGCCTTGACTGGAAAGATTCCGGCTATTAGCGTGCTTTACCCTGAAGGACGCTCCGACTTTTTAGCCAAAACCATGGAAAACACCATTGAACACAGTAGGGAACCCATCTATCGTCAGGTGGCAGCAGAATTGGTAGCCAAGCTGGCTTCCCAGCAGCAAGGGCGTCCTCTACGCATTCTCGAAGTGGGTGCAGGCAATGGCTTGCTTACCGAGGTAGTAGCCTCAGCTTTGAAGCAGTTAGAGGGGGTTGAGTGCGAGTACTGGGCTACGGATATCAGTCCTACCTTCGTAGAACAGCTCAAACAACGCAGCCAAGAATGGGGATTTGATTTCATCGAAACTAAGGTGTTTGATATTTCTGACAATCCTCTGGATTGGGGCTTTAAATTAGGTCATTTTGACATAATTTTGGCCCTCAATGTGGTTCATGCAACCCCTCAGATTGAGAGTACCCTCTTCAATCTCCAGTCCCTCCTGGTTCCTAGTGGAACCCTCGTACTAGTGGAGGCCACTCACACCCCACCTTGGGTAGATATGGTTTGGGGTTTGTCCAAAGGCTGGTGGCAGTTTGAAGATCGGCATCTTCGTCAGCGTTCGCCTCTCTTAAGCCAATCCACTTGGGAAACTCTTTTGAGGGAGCAAGGATTCGCTCTGGTGGAAAGCTTACCTCAAGATTCCAAGAACCAAGCCGCAACCGATACAGCCCTGATTATAGCCCAGTCTCCCGCGCGAGCTGGGGAAGCCTGGGATCGGGAGGCAGATCCAGAAGAAATTACCCGCCATCGTATACGTCGCCTTCTGGAGATCGAGCAGCTTGGAGGCCAGGTGCAGGTTTTGACCGCCGATATCGGCGATCGCGATGCTCTCAAAACCCAAATTGCCGCAGTTGAAACTCACTTCGGTGCCATCAATGGAGTCATCAATTGCGCTATGGTTCTGGACGATGGCTTGATGCAGCTGGAAACCCCGGAAAAGACCCATCGGGTGTTTCAACCTAAGGTATGGGGAACTCAGTTTCTGTTTGAATTGACCGATAATCCCCAGCGAGATTTCTTCGTCATGAGTTCTTCTCTTGCTTCTACCATTGGGCTTTATGCGCAAGCAGACTACTGTGCAGCTAATGCTTTTCAGGATGTTTTTGCCCATCGAATGAACTCACAGAGCGATACTTTTGTTTGTTCTATAAACTGGGGGATTTGGAGCGAAGCGGGGGCTGCCATGCGCCTGCTGATGGATTCGAGCATTGCGGCACCTCGCCAAACCTGGGTTAACCATCCCCTCTTTGAATATTGCGTAGATGCTGGACCTGGGCGAAGAGTTTATCATGCTAGGCTTTCCACCCAACGCCATTGGATTGTGGCCGAACACCGATTGGGCGATCGCCCCCTAGTGCCGGGTACCGGTTTTCTGGAGCTTGCTCGGGCAGCTTATCAGGATTGGCAACCCTGCACCAGCGTGGAGCTGCGGGGGGTTTATTTCCTGGAACCCCTATTAGTTCCCGAATCTACCCACAAGGAAGTAAGAATTGTCCTTGAAGAAAGGGAAACGGCTTGCGACTTCACTATCTTTAGTTTGGAGCCCGAGACAGGTTGGTATGAAAATGCTCGGGGAAATCTGGTTACCCTATTGCCAGAGGATAACAAAACCATAGCATATAATCTGGAAGCTTTAAAGCGGTCTCTTACTCAGGAGCGGCCCAGAGAGATGGGAGTTGCGGCAAGCATAAAGGAACTAAAATGTTTTGGTGATGTTTGTGTGGGTCCGCGTTGGTACAAATCAATGTCGAATATCTTTGTTGGGCAGAACCAAGCCTTGACAGAAGTTATCTTGCCCGACGAATATAAAAAGGATTTGGAGCATTACCATCTCCATCCGGCCATGTTGGATTTGGCGACGAGCTTTGCTTCGACTCCTGAGGCTTTTTATTTGCCCTTTAGCTATAAGAAACTGCGACTCTATCACCCCCTGCCCCAGCAAATAACAGCCTATGCCCGTTATTTAGATAAGGGCCAATCGGGTGCGGCAACTCTCTCTGTGGACATTTTGTTGCTAGATTCTACGGGTGCGACTTGTGCCAGCATTGAAGGTTTTACCTTGAAGAAAGTGACCGCTGAAGTTTACGAGACTTCATCAAGTCCCGTTGCCCCTCCAGATCTTCATCCTGAGCTGCGTCAGGGGATGAGTGGAGTTGAAGGAGCTGAAGCCTTCCGACGCATCCTCAACCAATCCTTACCCCAGGTTCTAGTGTCTACCCAGGATTTTGCCGGGGTTCGGGCCCAGAACAAAGCGAAGACAATGGTGCGTTTCAAGGAAAGCGCTTTGCCTGAACTGCGGGAATTTACGGCAGCCCAATGGCAATCTCACAGAGTGGAGGGAACTGAGACGGTCCAAGGTTCGTTTGAATCCCAACAAGGGATTTCAGCGGATACCGGAGCAAAAGTGGTTGAGATATTTTGTCAAGTGCTTGGGGTGAAGAATATTGGACTTGAGGACGACTTCTTCGAACTCAATGGTGATTCTTTGCAAGCAATTATGGTGACGTCCCGCATTCGAGATATTTTTGGTGTCGATTTGGGTCCCGATGCTCTGTTTGACTATTCCACAGCCGCAGAATTAGCGAAGGCCATTCAAACCCAGAATAAGCCCGTAATTGATCAACCTCCAAACCAGAGCCAGGATGTTGAGGAAATGTTTCTGCGTCAGCAGGTTTACAACCTCAGCGATGAGGAAGTGGAAGCCATGCTCGGTCGGTTGAGTTAGGGGAAGCGGTGGTAAGCTGTCAGGCTACCAACGTAACCAGGGACAAATTCGGCCTAGGGAATGGCCTCTATCCCTGAGAGCTGGAAGCCTTGCACCATTGGCTGTCCCGGCTTAAGTTGGTAGCCTTCAATTTAGATGCGTGTTAGCTTAATTATGGATGATAAAAGAGAACGGTTGCTCAACTTATTGAAACGAGAACAGAAAAAATTTTTGCCCCTTACTCCGGCACAGGAAAGATTATGGCGGATGGAACAGGGCTGCAAGGGGCGACCTGTATATATTATCCCTGGGGCGATTCGATTTCGTGGTGAACTGAATCTTGTGGCTTTTCGCCGTTCTTTGGATTATCTGGTGGAGCGACAGGAAGTTCTGAGGATAACTTTTACTGTGGTACAGCAGCAGGTTTTGCAGGTGCTCACTTCTATGAAGGCGGCGCTGACCGTTCTGGACTTGGAATCTTTTCCGCCTTCACAGCGCCAATCTTTGTCCCAAAATTATTTGGTACAGGAACTGGAAACTCCTTTTGATTTGTCCTGCGGTCCGTTATTTCGGACGCTATTATTGCGGCTATCTTCCCATGACTGGATTGTTTTATTCAATCTACATAACATTATTGTTGATGGGTGGTCCATGGGAATTTTTTACGAGGAGTTAAGTCAAGTTTATGATGCATTTTGTAAGGGGCTTCCAGCTCCTTTATCGCCATTGGGGCTGCGCTATCAGGACTTTGTTCGGGAACTGACCTCTGAGTTCAAGGGTACTCGTCTGGCTGAAGCTACAGCTTATTGGCGGCGGACGTTTCAGAATCTGCCTGATTTGACCTTGCCTCCTGTGCGGAATCGAGACCTTAACAACAGTCATAATGGAGGTAGCCTTGATGTTCGCATTGATAGGACTCAAACAATCGCTCTCCAAACCTTCGCCCAAAGCCAACGGGTAACGCTATTTATGGTGCTGTTAGCAGTATTTAGCATTTGTCTTCATCGTTATTTTCAAGTTGAGAAGCTGGTAATTGCCACACCAACAGCCAATCGGGATCGGAGCGACCTGGAGGGCTTGATGGGACTTTTAGTAAACGTTCTTGTACTCCCCATTGATTTGCGAGGAAACCCAACCTACCGCACTATTTTGTCCCGAATTCGAGCGGTGACTGTTCAAGCCTATGCCCACCCCCAGGTTCCTTTTAACCAACTGCTCCCCGATCTGCCGTTTCCAGAACCCGATGCCCGCAATCCCCTTGCCCACTTCCTGCTGGCGTACCACGGATTTAGCCTCAAACCCCTCGCCTTCCCCAATTTAGAGATGGAGTCATTGAAGTACCCCATCAAAACCAGTCGCTACGAACTAGGACTGCACCTCTGGGAAAATACCAAAACCCATCTCTCCTCAACATCAGCGGAGCATGGGGGACTGAGTGGAACCTTTTTTTACGGCAGTGCGCGTTTTGATTCGGTGATGGTCGAACAAATCATCAGCAAATTCCAGCAGGTACTCCAACAAATGATTGCTCAGCCAGATGCTTGTTTATCAGAAAAGTGAGGATTCGGGGCACTGGAGAGCATCCAGTTCAATGGAAGCTCGAAAGCTTTACACCGTCAGTTTGATACGATGGGGTAAAAATCATTCAAGCCTTTAATTGGTAAGGGATTGAGCTGATTCAAGTTAATTAGGCTGAACCAGTAGCGGATTCGGGGGTGGGGATCGCATCGGGAAGTTCATCTTCAATAAACCGCAATCGCGGATACTGATAAGCGCCAATGGTTATCATCACAATCAAGATCCCCACCACAATAAAAATCAAGTCAATACCTCGGCCAGTTCCAGTACCTATAATTTTACCGAGGCTATTGGCTAATTGTCCATTAACCGCCATAAGGGGTTCAAAGACAAGTTCGTCTAAAGGACCTGCTATAAGGGCGGCCAGAGGAATACAGGAACGGGCTACCATACGTCTTAGCGCAAATACCCTTCCCTGGAGTTCAGGGGGAACCTTTTGTTGCCAAATGACCTGACTGCAACTAAAGATAATTGGCGCACAGAAATAAAGCGCAAAATTCGCGATCGCCAGCAAAAGAATTGAACTATGGCATCCCGTTACAATTACAGATAAAGCGAGCGCCAAAAATAGCACGAACATAGTATCGATATATCGTTTTGTTCCCGACCAGACAATCAATGTCAAACTACCTAACACCATTCCCATTCCCCCAATGGATTCGATCCAACCAAAGGCGACCGTTGAGAACAAGGATAAAACTAGAGGCGCAAACAAAACTGCAATAAAGCCAATCAAAAAATTACAGGTGGCAAAAAAAACAAGCAGGCTTAATAACCCTGGTCGCATGGCTATATAATTCCAGCCATTAAAAAATTACCCAAGCAAAGCTTTAATGCTAATATTTAAACTCAAATCGACGTTCTTGGGTTCTGGAAAGCGAACCAGCAGCAACGTTAGCAAAGCAAAACTAAACGTAATCAAGTCAATGGCAATAATCCCCTGTAGTCCAATACTAACCAGCAATACCGCAGCTAATACAGGGCAAAACAGCTGTCCGATCGCTTCTGCTACCTGGGTCATACCGCTGGCTCGACTGAGCTGATCGTGGGGAACCAAAAGAGTTGTGGCTGCCGCATAGGCAGGCCACTGAAATGTATTGAGTACACAGTTTATTGCTGTTAAAAGGTAAACATAATAAATGCTCAAGCTGTTGTTTACAAGCAGAATTGCAATTCCTAAGGTACAAATACAATTACCAGAATCGCTGAGAATCATCACCCAACGGCGGGGCCAGCGATCTACAAGAGAGCCTGCTAGAGGAGTAATTACAATCAACGGAAGTGTATTGCATAGAGTGATTAGGGTAAACAATGTGACAGACTGCGTACTTTGATAAACCCAGACTCCTAAGGCGAAGCGCGTTAGCCCAGAGCCTATTAGGGAAACTAATTGCCCGAGCCAAATCAAAATGAAATATCTCATGGTTTCCATCCTGTGTATGGATTGTATTTTAATCCAGAATTGTTGATTGTTATAACCCACATTACCCACTTCCATATGTAGTATTAAGATTTACATAAATTAAAATAAGAATCATGAGCAAAAAAAAATCAACCATGGTTGATTTTTCGACACAAACTTACTCTTGTCATTTTTGATGTCAAAAATCGTACCTGTGATTTCCACCCCTTGAGGTTTAACGACTTCTTCTAATCCGTCAATTTATTTCTCTGAAAGCGCTCAGTCCACTTTCGCTAAGGGTGATGGGGTAGGCTCTGTAGTTAGAGAAAGAGATAGTTATGGGATCACTGCGACGGTTATAAATGTTAGGGTAATCCCAGTGATTTGGTATAAATTGTACTTGACAAAACTAAGTTTTTACAATTGCAATTCGGACTATAAAATCTCTCCATAATGAAGGAAACTGCATAGAGAATAGGGCTTGTCTGCAAAGTAAATTCTCCAAGGTATTTGGGTAGCGATCTCCCAGAGAGCTCGTTTCGCAAATGGGCATGATTATAGGCATGATTACTGAGCGATCGCCAAATTCCAAATTCAATATCGAATCGATTAGATAAATACCATTGATTTTTCTGTATAGATTAAGACAGACAAGCCCTAAATCACAGCAATACATTCAATCTCGACTAAAACATCCTTAGGTAGTCGGGAAACCTCAACACAGGCACGAGCTGGAGCCTCTTCCTCGTTAAAGTATTTGGCATAGATCTGATTTACTGTGGCAAAATCATTCATATCTGCCAGAAATACCGTGGTTTTGACTATGTCCGGGATTTTAGCTCCAGCAGCGACTAGGATAGCTTCAAGATTAGCCATTACCTGTTCTGTCTGCTTGGCGACATCATTACCACCAACAATCTCACCGGTGCTAGGGTCAAGGGGAATTTGACCAGCGACAAAAATCATTTGACCGCTGACTGCGATCGCTTGATTGTATGGTCCTACGGGTGCTGGGGCATTGGGGGTACGGATAATCTTTCGTGTCATAGTCTTCAGTCGTTCCAGGATGGACAAGTTGACACATTCCAAGATAGCAGTTTGAGCATTCCCATCTCAGCTTTATCCCTGACCGATACGTCTTGACCTTGGTAGTAAGGAGGTCAAGAATAGGGGGATGATGGGTAATAGTGGTATTAGTAGGATGAGGGGCAAGAAAGTGCTATGTCATCAATGCACCTCATTATCAGTAGTATCAGTAATCAGCACTAACGCACCAAGACCCTTCAAACCGGGTTTCTGGTTATAAATCAAAGGCTGATATCCAGTAATTATATTAAGAAACCGGGTTTATGCTTAAGTCCTGTAACCATTAACTAGTAACAATAGTAACCATTAATTATTAATTATTCTATACTGAGTCTAGATTTTGGAGAGGATATTTGCTACTAGTTAAAAACCACAAAAACTAATAACTTAAAAAAAATTTTTAATGAAAAATAAAATCCTGAACACTATAGATGAACTAGGTATTCGATTTGTGCGTATCCTCTGGTGCGACAATGCTAACATCATCCGTGGTAAAGCAGTCCACTGGAAAACCTTACCAGACTACCTCAAGCACGGTGTGGGCATTTCAGCAGCCCAGCAAGCTCTACCGGTGATGTATGATGTCCCAGTCCCAGGCAGTGGCTTGGGACCCATCGGTGAAATCCGCTTAGTACCGGATTGGGAAACCTTAACCCCCTTACCCTATGCTCCTGGTCATGCCCGTGTGTTTGGGGATATGGTCAACAATGGTAGCCCATGGCCGTATTGTCCCCGAAACTTCCTCAAAAGGATGGTAGCAGAAGCGGAAAGTGAGGGCTTACAAGTAGTTGCTGCATTTGAAAATGAGTTTTACCTGCTGCAGCCAACCCCTGAGGGTATTCTACCGGTAGACAATACCGTATTTGCCTCGACGCTGGCAATGGATCAACATCAGCAGGTGATTGACCACATTGCTGAAGCCTTGGTCGAGCAAGGCATGCCCGTAGAGCAGTATTACCCAGAATGTGGTCCTGGTCAACAGGAAATTTCTATACTATACACCCAAGCCCTACCAGCGGCAGATCAACAAATAGCCTTTCGGGAGACAGTAAAAGCGATCGCATTTCAACATCACCTGGTTGCCTCATTTCTGCCCAAAATCCTAGCTGACCAAGCTGGTAATGGTTGTCACCTCCACCTCAGCCTATGGCGGGATGGCAAAAACCTGTTACTCAATCCAGAAGGGGATGGGGGACTTTCCAAAGTCGCCTGTCAGTTTATTGCTGGAATTTTACACCATTTACCTGCTTTAATGGCACTAACCACACCCAGTACTAATTCTTATCGACGGATTCGCCCTCATTGTTGGAGTGGCGCGTTCCGTTGTTGGGGAATCGATAACCGAGAGGCTGCGGTCAGGGTACCGAGTAACCCAGACGGTGAGAGTCCAACCAATTTTGAACTGAAAACTGTTGATGCTTCTTCTAATCCTTATCTAGCCTTGGGAGCAGTAATTGCGGCTGGCTTGGATGGAATTCGTAACAGTTTGGAATTGGGAGAAGCCGTAGCGGTAGATCCAGGACATTTGACAGAATTAGAACGTAGTCAGAGGGGTATTGAGTTATTGCCAACTAATTTAGGGGAAGCGATTGGTAACTTAAGTGCTGATCAAGTACTTTTGGATGCCTTAGGAGTAGAATTGGCTCAAGCCTATCTAGCGGTAAGGAAAGCCGAGTGGGAGGCAATGAAAGATTTTGAGTTGGAGGAGGAAGTCGAGCTTTTATTAGAGCGATATTGAATCAATTGATATTGGTAAGCATTCAGCCGTCAGCTAATGCGCTACGCGCACGCTACACCGAACAGCTAGCAGAAGCTTAAAGCTGATAGCTGAATGCTTAGGCATACTTGTTTATATTTTAAATTAGAAAGGGGACGTGATAGGATAAAAAATCCCACTTGATCGTAAGCATTCAGCTATCAGCCGTCAGCCGTCAGCTTATTTTATTCACAAGCACCATTAGTAGCCTAAGCTATGGGCATAAACTGTTCGCGTAGCGTGGCCACAGACCTTTAGCTGTTCGGTGTAGCGTGGGCGTAGCCCATTAGCTGATACGCGACACGCTGATAGCTGACGGCTGAATGCTTACACTTGATCTAATCGCAACCGTCCCTATCTTTAATTGGCAAGAGGGTAACGTTTCACTTTGTATGATGCCTGTTGTGTCCCCCTGATTCCGCTTATTCCTAACTCCAATTCACTCAGCTTTTTTTGT
>NZ_JAAHHZ010000008.1:0-59190 GCF_010672005.1 Moorena sp. SIO4A5
TCGCCATGAATTTAGTATTCGTAAACACTTCCAAAAAGAAGGGTTACAGCTCTCGGAAGACTTACTCACAGAGTTAAATTTATATGATCATGTTATCTACCGCTGTGTAGTAGGGTCGAGAGCATTTGGTCTGGATGATGAAAACTCTGATACAGACAGACGGGGTATTTACCTGCCACCAGCTGTGGTTCACTGGTCTTTGTATGGAATTCCGGAACAGTTAGAAAACCACGAGACTCAGGAGTGCTACTGGGAGCTGCAAAAGTTTATCATTTTGGCACTGAAAGCTAATCCAAATGTGTTGGAATGTCTCTACACACCACTAGTGGAAACAGCCACTCCCCTAGCCAAGGAATTGCTAGCTATTCGAGATATTTTTCTGTCTAAGTTGGTTTACCAAACCTATAATGGGTATGTGATGTCCCAATTTAAGAAAATGGAGCAAGATTTTCGGACTAAAGGAGCAGTTCGATTAAAACATGCTATGCACTTAATCCGTTTATTGCTCTCAGGGATCACAGTCTTGAAAGAGGGGTTTGTACCAGTGAAAGTTGAGGAGTATCGGCAACAACTCCTAGCCATCCGTCGGGATGAAATGCCATGGCAGGAGGTTACTGCTTGGCGATTGAGTTTACATCAAGAGTTTGATGCTGCTTTTGCCAACACTAATTTGCCAGAACGTCCGGATTATGAAGCAGCTAATCAGTTTTTGATTAAAGCACGTCAAAGTATGGTTTATAGGAAAGGGAACAGGGAATAGGGAATAGGGAACAGGGAACAGGGAGTAGGGAGTAGGCAACAGGAAACCAAAATTATCACAATTATTACACGGATTGCTATAGTTATACAGCGTTTTTCCTAACTATTAGGTGCGCTTGACCCATTAAGAATTAAATTCACCACAGGTCGCACCTGAGTTACACAGGATTGTTTCACTATTGCCTCTTGCCTCTTGCCTCTTGCCTCTTGCCTGCTCCCTTCTCCCTGCTCCCTACTCCCTGCTTCCTAAAAACATGTACCTCACCCAATTGAAAACTGCTGTATATGAATTTAAACCAAAAACTACTAACTGTAATTTATACTCAACCCCATCCACTGTTATTTGCTACCCTCAGTGGAGCCCATTTGTATGGTTTCCCTTCACCAGATTCTGATTATGATTTGCGTGGTAGTCACATTCTGCCAGTGCAGAAGGTTATAGGACTGGACCCGGGACCGGAAACGATTGAAGTCTCGGAAATTCGGGATTCCATAGAACTGGATCTAGTCACTCACGATATCAAAAAGTTCTTTGAGATGCTGCTGAAAAAGAATGGTTATGTCTTAGAGCAGCTGTACTCACCCCTAGTTATTCACACTACACCGGAGCATGAGGAATTAAAAGCGATCGCAAAACAATGCATTACTCGCTACCATGCCCATCACTATCTAGGATTTTCCCGAACTCAATGGAAACTGTTTCAAAAGATGAGTCCATGTCGTGTCAAACCTTTGCTTTACGTCTATCGGGTGCTGTTGACTGGTATCCATTTAATGAAAACTGGGGAAATAGAGGCTAACTTGGTTAAGCTGAATGAGGTGTTCCAGTTACCTTATATTCCAGATTTAATTGCTCGAAAGCTAGCAGGAGTAGAAAAGTCTGTATTGGAAGATACAAATTTGAATTTTCATGAGGGAGAATATAATCGTCTACAGAGTAAATTAGAGGAAGCATCTGAGTCTAGTTGGTTACCAGAAGCACCATCAGCTAAGGATGCTTTGAATGATTTGCTCTGTAGATTGAGGATGGCAAATTTACATTGAAATTGCTATATAGCAAAGGGAACAGGGAGCAGGGAGCAGGGAGCAGGGAGCAGGGAGCAGGGAGCAGGGAGCAAGGAATAAAATTTCTAGAAAATGCTATAATAATAATTATAAATAAATTTTTAAATGAAAGTAAAACAATTAGCAATTTCTAGTATGATATTTGCTCTGCTTGTGCTTGGTTGTGCTAGTGAAACCCCAGCAGATAAGACCCAGCCTCAGCAGGTAGCAGGGGATTGTGGTGAACGCCAATGTCAGGAAGTTTTAGCTGACCTTGGCGATAGTTTTCCCGAACAAATAGCTGAATGGGAAAGGGAGTGTAGTGATAGCAAAAGTTTCAGTTTAAAGGTTTTTCAGAATCAAGAAGAACCCCAGCGAGTCAGCTTTATTTGTTGGGATAAACCCGTAGGAAATGGCAATCGCACTGGTACATGGTTAGGGGTTTTGCCGTTAGTAGCGAATGATTATACTTTTGTGAAGCCATTGGTTTGCTCTAATTCTGACCAACAGTGCCAGAAAGTATTGCCTCAATTACGCAGAAATGCTCCAGAGCTAGTCCAGAAAGCAGAATTTAAATGCGCGACCAAACAGGGGTCTCTATTTTTGAGAGTTTCTGAGCAGGAAATCGATATTCGTTGCGGGTTTTTTGCGACCTCTGTTTGGGATGAAAATGGCGATGGTTTAGTGGATAATGAAGACCCAGTTAGTGTTGATATTTCAGTGGGTACTTTTAAACGCTAAAGTTTTATAATTAAGGGGATAGCTGATATCTAATACTATAGCATTTCCAAATATATCATGAAAACTCAGGCTAATTTACACTGCCCCCTACTCCCTACTCCCTACTCCCTACTCCCTACTCCCTACTCCCTACTCCCTACTCCCTACTCCCTACTCCCTACGGGGAGCGCTAATAAATGTCTATAGATAGAATTAACAATGCCAATGCCTTAATTATCGGTTCCAATGGAGGTATTGGTCTGGCTTTTGTCAAACAATTGCTGCAAGATGAATCCTTTACCAAGATTTATGGCACTTATCGTAACCGTGATTCTAGTTCGGAATTAATTGCCCTTGAAAGCAACTATCCTAATCGATTAGTTTGTCTATCGATGGATATCACCGACGAGTTGCAAGTATCTGAAGCTGTCAAACAAATTAGTGTAGGGATAGACAAACTCCACTTAGTGATTAATTGTGTTGGATTGCTTCATGACGGCAGCTTACAACCAGAAAAAAGCCTGAAACAGATTAATTCAGAACACTTGATGCGTTACTTCCAGGTTAACAGTATTGGAGCAGTGTTGCTGGCTAAACATTTATTACCATTATTCCGTCATAGCGATCGCAGTATTTTTGCTAGCATTTCTGCAAAAATTGGCAGTATTGGTGATAACCAACTGGGAGGATGGTATGGCTATCGAGCATCGAAAGCAGCCTTAAATATGTTTATGCGAACGGTGGCGATTGAATACAGTAGAAAAAGTCCTCAAACTATCGTTGTCACGTTACATCCTGGTACAACCAATACGCGCCTTTCTAAACCCTTTAAAAAAAATGTACCTGCTGATAAGTTATTCCCAGTAGAGCGTACTGTTAATCAACTACTGGCGGTGATTGAAAAGCTGGATAAAGGGGATAGTGGACAGTTTTTCTCCTGGGATGGAAGCCAGTTACCTTGGTAAACTAGTGTAAGCATTTAGCTATCAGCTATCAGCTATCAGCTATCAGCTATCAGCTATCAGCTATCAGCTATTAGCTATCAGTTATCAGCTATCAGTTATCAGCTATCAGCTATCAGCTATCAGCTATCAGCTATCAGCTTTTGAAGAAAACAGCTAAGGATTAGTTTAATTTGAGGAAAGTCTTTTAAAGAAAACAGGTAAGGATTAGTTTAATAGTCACGAAAGAGGTTGATTTTAAGCTGACCACTGACCGCTGACCGCTGTTCGCGTAGCGTGCGCGTAGCGCATATGCTTACATAAAGCCTTTATTCAGTCTTTAGGACTGACTCTTTTGAGTCGTCTTTGGCAACGTTATCTCTGGGAAAACCGGATATCAATCCGCTTTCAATCATCAAACCAATCCCGGCATTAATCACAACTAAGCTTAAGGTTCCTAACCAAAACCAAGGCTCTCCTTCAATTCTTTTAGAAACGGCTTCTCCAAATAAGCATAAGCCTAAGGGAAAAAGCAGAACTCCAGCTTGAGATTTGATATACCAAATTAGTTTCTTGTTCATGAGATTGCTATAGTCTTTACCAAGATAATATAGTAGCTTAATGGTGATCAATTTAAAAGGGGGCTTATTTACTAACTGTTTACCAACTGTTGTTAATAAAACGCTAAATTGTAACGGGCAAGATGCCCATTCCACATTGTGCTACACGGGCAAGATGCCCATTCCACATTGTGCTACACGGGCAAGATGCCCATTCCACATTGTGCTACACGGGCAAGATGCCCATTCCACATTGTGCTACGGGAACCCATGGGATTATACCAGATAGATGTTACACTTACCTGATAACTGAACACCATTATTAAAACCCGTGGCAAATTCCCCAGCATCTCCAGAGTCCCAATCCGAAACCCCTAAATTGGCTCGCACTCCCCTATTTGACCAGGTGGTAGCACAAAATGCCCGCTTGACAGCTTTTGCGGGTTGGGAAATGCCAGTCCAATTTAGTGGATTGAAAAAAGAACATGCTGCAGTACGAACTGCTGTCGGAATTTTCGACATCTCCCACATGGGTAAGTTTGCTTTTCATGGTAAGCAACTACGGGAGCAATTGCAGTCTCTAGTACCTTCGGATTTAACCCGCCTGCAACCGGGTCAAGCTCAATACACGGTGTTGTTAAATCCCAATGGTGGAATCATTGATGACATTATCTTCTACTACCAAGGTGAAGAGGAGTCTGGGGAGCAGCGGGGGATGATGATTGTTAATGGAGCAACCTGCACCAAAGACAAAGACTGGTTGTTAGCTCACCTGGATGCTGACTTAGTTACCTTACAAGACCTCTCAACATCAAAAGTGTTGATCGCAGTACAGGGACCATTGGCGATATCACATCTTCAGCCATTTGTCAAAGAAGCGTTAGCACCAGTCAAAGCCTTTGGACATCTAGAGGCAACGGTGTTGGGGAAACCGGCATTTATGGCTAGAACCGGCTACACGGGGGAAGATGGATTTGAGCTGATGCTAGACCCAGATGTGGGCATAGAGCTGTGGCTGACACTTTTAGAGTCTGGTGTCACTCCCTGTGGTTTAGGTGCCAGAGATACCCTGCGCCTAGAAGCAGCAATGGCACTGTACGGACAAGATATTGATGATACCACGACACCTTTAGAAGCTGGGTTAGGTTGGCTAGTGCATCTTGATAGCAAAGGAGACTTCATCGGACGCTCGGTGCTAGAGCAACAAAAAGCAACAGGGATCCAGCGCAAGCTAGTTGGGATCCAGATGCAAGGAAGGCAGATTGCTCGCCATGGTTACCCAGTCCTAGCTGATGGTGAGGTGGTAGGAGTTGTCACTAGTGGTACATTAGCACCAACCTTAGGAAATGCGATCGCACTAGCCTATGTTCCCAGAAAGTTGGGCAAAGTTGGACAGCAGCTGGAAGTAGAAATCCGGGGTAAATCCTATCCCGCCGTTGTGGTCAAGAAGCCTTTTTATCGCTCTGAAAATCGTCCATCGGCCAAGTAAAGCTATCCATGGCTGACAGATAACCTTAAACTTTCAACTTTCAACTTTCAACTTTCAACTCTCAACTCTCAACTTTCAACTTTCAACTTTCAACTTTCAACTTTCAACTCTCAACTTTCAACTTTCAACTTTCAACTTTCAACTCTCAACTTTCAACTTTCGATTGCCTAATGCCTAATATATTTCTGGACAACTTCCCAACCAGTCAGGGAAACCCAGGTAAATCCCACTAGCAAGGCAATGTTGGTAGCAACGTGAACAGCCCTTGCTAAGGGTTGTTGAGGACTAATTTGGGTAGCACTAAAGGCTGAGAGCAACACCAGTGCTACCACAGACCATCCAGCTATTAAGTGGGCTGAATGACCTAGATGACCGTAATGGCCGATGGTACCTACTAAACCAATCCCCAGCAGAACTAAGACTAGAGCGACCATGATCCAGCCAATGATGTAGTGCAAAGGGCGTAACCAAGTCGGTCGTGGGCGTCCGGAGTGACGTTGATAAAACGCAATGCTGCCGGTGATTGCCAGGAGTACATAGGCAAAGAGGGATAAACCCATTGACCAAGCAGCAATTTTCCAGAGCCAGAGAAAAGAAGGGAGATTCACAGGGTGATGGGGTGATGGGGTGATGGGGTGATGGGGTGATGGGGTGATGGAACAGAATCTCAAGATCTGTTCTTGTTCACTTTTGAATTACCCTTGCTATGGTTACAGACCAAGTGACAAGTTACAAGTCTAGCACTATAGCCTATTTAGCTTGAACTTTCAACCTACCTGACAAGGGACGCCTGGGTAAGAACAACCTTGGCCAAAAGGCCACGCTACGCGAACAACCTTGGCCAAAAGGCCACGCTACGCGAACAACCTTGGCCAAAAGGCCACGCTACGCGAACAACCTTGGCCAAAAGGCCACGCTACGCGAACAACTTTCAACTTTTAACCTTCAACCTTCAACCTTCAACTAGACAACCTTCAACCAAACCACCTTCAACCAAACCACCTTCAACCAAACAACCTTCAACCTTCAACCAATGAAAAAGGGGTTGCTCCTGTTGTAAGCAACCCCAAAGTATAGATTATAGTAACTAGACCGCGCTAACCAGCCTAGGCAATTTTTCAGCTAACACTCTTGGACTATCAACTGTTTCTGGATGTGGTTTGATATCAGCAGGTTTGGCTGATTGGGCGGAAACAGCATAGCCATAAGCATTACCACTTTGGCTAACCAATAAGCGGTAACAAGGGATGGTATCTGAGAGAATAGAACTTGCCATCATCCCCGTATGTATTTCTAGAAGAGCCTGTGGCGGTGCTTCAAAAACTAAGCGCTGCCCTGGGAAAACAACTCTTTCAAAGTACCAGTTAGGTATATTAGTTATTCTAGCAATCTGGATCTGGCTAGTAGCGTTCACATAGCAGCACAGAAGGGAATCTTGGCTATCTGAAGGAATAGGATCAAAAACTTGTGTCATATCTATTAATTCTCTAAAGGTTAATTTATTACAAACACCAAGGTAGCATTGATGATCCCGGCGAGCTGTAAACATGGCTACTAATTATTGGAGTTTACCTCAGCCGATCACCAACAAAACACCGTTAATATGCTGATTATTGGGATTATTTAGGATTATTTGCTGGTTTTAGCGATATTCAGCATCATTCAGGTGTAATGCTCACTCTAGAAACCCTATTATATGACTTTACTCTATTAGATGACTTTATGCTGATTTTTGATCCCTATAGACAAAACTACCATACGCTTGAGGTAAGTCCCTAATTTTGGTAAAGTTAAGATATGTAAACACCAATTTCATAATTGTTGCCCACCCTTGGTAAGTTCTGCCCGCCGTAGTCTCAAAGTAGAGAAAACGGCGGTAGATAAATCTGTCTATAACTCTAGCTATAACTCTAGGTATAGATCTGCCTTGAAATCTTGAGCTTAATTGGCCTTTGGGCCACGCTACGCGAACGGAATTGGTCAAGAATAACCCAAACTAACCTTCCTGATAAAAAAAACTTATAATAACAAAAAATCATTACTATAAACAGTTACCAATGGAACAGAAAATACTATATGTTCGCCTTCCGTGTAATCCAATCTTTCCGATCGGGGTGGTTTATTTAGCTGACCATGTTCATAAACAGTTCCCGGATGTAGAACAGCGCATTTTTGACTTGGGAACTGTACCTCCCCTAGACTTTGGCAGCGCCTTGGATACTGAGATAGACCAGTTTAAACCAACCCTGTTGGTATTTTCCTGGCGCGACATTCAAATCTATGCTCCAGTGGGTGGTAGGGGTGGTAACCCGCTCCAAAATGCCTTTGAGTTTTACTATGCTGGCAATCCCTTGGTGAAATTACGGGGAGCGCTGGGGGGTCTGCGTTTAGCTGCCTCTTACTATGGCGAACTGTGGGGGAACTTGGGGTTAATCAAACAAGGACTCAAACGAGCTAAACGATATAACCCAGACGCTCGCCTGATTGTGGGGGGTGGAGCAGTTAGTGTATTCTATGAGCAGTTGGAAAATAAACTGCCAACTGGAACCATCGTTTCCGTTGGAGAAGGGGAAACCTTACTCACGAAACTTCTCCGGGGTCAGGACTTCGATGATCAGCGCTGTTATGTGGTAGGGCAAGCTAAGCCACGCGATCGCATGATCCATGAGTCTCCCACTGCCATTGAAAAAATTGCTTGCAACTACGACTATATTCAAAGCATCTGGCCGAGCTTTGATTATTACTTCCAACAGAACGACTTTTACATTGGAGTTCAAACCAAGCGTGGGTGTCCCCATAACTGCTGCTACTGTATCTATACCGTTGTAGAAGGCAAACAGGTACGGATTAACCCGGCAGATGAAGTGGTAGCAGAAATGCGGCAACTCTATGACCGAGGCATCCGCAAGTTCTGGTTCACTGATGCTCAGTTCATTCCTGCCAAAAAATTCATTGGTGATGCGGTTGAACTGTTGCAAAAAATCCTTGATTCTGGTATGAGTGACATTAACTGGGCAGCATACATTCGGGCAGACAATCTTACCCCAGAATTATGCGACCTGATGGTAAAAACCGGGATGAATTACTTTGAAATCGGGATTACCAGTGGTTCTCAGGAACTGGTGCGGAAAATGCGCATGGGCTATAACCTACGCACCGTACTGCAAAACTGTCGTGATTTAAAAGCAGCTGGCTTCAATGACCTAGTTTCCGTCAACTATTCTTTCAATGTGATCGATGAAACCTTTGACACCATTCGTCAGACTATTGCCTATCACCGGGAACTAGAGCAAATATTTGGTAGGGATAAAGTAGAACCAGCCATCTTCTTCATTGGTCTACAACCCCATACCCATTTAGAACAGTACGCCTTTGACAAAACTATCCTCAACCGGGACTATGATCCCATGAGTTTGATGCCCTGGACAGCAAAGAAACTCCTATGGAATCCCGAACCCCTAGGGTCTTTCTTTGGTGAAGTTTGTCTGGAAGCTTGGCGGCAAAATTCTAATGATTTTGGGCGTGAAGTGATGAAAATCCTTGAAGAAAGACTAGGAGTGGCTCCATTAGAAGCAGCCCTCACTGCCCCAATATTACCAAATAAACACCAAGAAAAAAAACTAGTAAGTTTAAATAACTAGAAAGGGATAATGGCAAAATTAAATTAACAAGTTTAAATAACAAAATTTAATTAACAATTTTTAAGTAACCATGCGCTCAGGTTCAATTTTACAAAAACTAGAACAAGCCTATCGCGGCACCAAAAAACCTCTAAGCTTTGGAGTTTATTACAAAAATACCTTAGTGTCGCTGTGCCATGCCCTAGAAGACTTTATCCTAGAGTCTGACAGTCCTCCACTAATGATTACCGCCTTCCAGCGGGGCCAATGGTATCTTGAGGAAGCTGAACGCTATGGCGATATAGCACTGAAATCATCTCAGGTGGTAATTCTAGCCGCACCGGATGCTGGCTTTGCTGAACATCCCACCAGCCAGCGGTCGAATGTTGCCCTAGTTAGTTTAGAGTCCTCCGATCCTGTAGCTCAAGAGTGGCACTTGATTATTATTTCTGAGACATACACAGCAATGGTGTTATGTCAAGAATTATCTGAGTCGGATTATGGCACTCAAGGACTGCCAGAGCAAGACCGAGAGCGCAAATTCTACGGATTCTGGACATTTGAGCCAGACTTGGTCAGGGAGACAGTGGAGTTTGCGATCGCTCATATTGGTAACTATAACCCAGACTTGCAAGCCAGCTTAACTGCACAACTTCAACAGATGATCGACAGCACCAGGCCACGAGACTATATTGGGGCAGTGGTGAATCGGGTCGTGAACTATCTTCAGAAAGGTCAACAAGAGTTACCGTCCCATACCTCCCCGAGCCATGTTCAGGTGTTAGACGATAACCTCGTTTCTAATGAAATGCAAGCTTTCTTGCGTATGGCTCAGCTAATTGACCAAGCGGATGCTGTCAATCCCAACGCTGGCGCTGAGGTAAAAAGCTTGTCTGAGACTATAGGCCAGTTGCTGGATTTACCAGCATGGCAACTGAAACGTTTAAGTCTGGCAGCACTCTTGCACCGTCTATCTCCCTTGCAGGGGGTCAAGATAGAACTACCCCCTAAGTCAGCTGCTCAGAAAGAGGTGATCGAGAAGCAGGAATCTCTTCCGAGGGGATCGGTGTTACGGATTATGCCTCGATTGCAGGCTGTCGCTAACATTATTACCCACCAAACCGAATCCTGGGATGGTTCAGGACAACCGGATGGCTTAGCTTACGATAACATTCCCTTGGAATCGAGGATTTTGAGGCTGATGGCTTATTTTCAGCAGCAACTCAATACCTATAAATCTGAGGAGGATGCTCTGTCTCAAGCTCTAAGAAACTGTCAGGCATTGTCAGGGGAAGCCTTTGACCCTAAACTGGTGGAAACCCTGGGACTGATAGTGATGGGAATGCAGCAGGGTATGAGTTTGCAGGCTAATCAGCCTAAAATTGCTTCAGGGATGTGGTTGCTTGATTCCTTATCTGAGGAAAAAGTAACGGTTGAAGGATGAAGGTTGAAGGTTGAAGGTTATCAAGGTTGAAGGTTATCAAGGTTGAAGGTTATCAAGGTTGAAGGTTATCAAGGTTGAAGGTTATCAAGGTTGTTCGCCTTTGGCGTTCCCGTAGGGTAGGTTGAACGCGATTGCGTGGCCTTTTGGCCAAGGTTGAACAGTTCAAGATTGTTCTTGCCCAGGGGTCTGGTGTAGGGTAGGTTGAAGGATGAACAGTTCAAGGTTATCTGGTTGATGGAAATTGAAGCAATTCGGGCGGGGAAAGTAAAGCAACTGCCAGGAGCAGATTTGGAAGATGAGGATCTTTCCGGTAGCCAATTGGAAAAAATTAATCTTGCTGGTGCAACACTTGTGGGGGTAAATTTTTCTGGCTCTAATTTAAATGGTGCTCGTCTCGATGGTGCTAACTTAATCGGTGCCAAACTGGAATCTGCTGACTTACGGGCAAATTTGCTTGGTGCTAATTTGATGCAGGCGGATTTGAGTGGTGCGGACTTGCGGGGTGGTAATCTGCGCGGCGCTAATTTGATGGGGGCTAAGTTGAGTCAGGCTTGCTTTACCGGTGCTTTTTTAAGTGGTGCCAATTTGATGGGGGTGAATTTGCAAGGGGTGGATTTGCGAGGGGCAGATTTGCGAGGAGCTAATCTTAATGGTGCCAATTTGAAGGGAGCTGATTTGTCTCAGGCGGATTTACAAGGGGCAACCTTAAGTGAAGCAAATCTGGAAGAGGCCGATCTCCGTGGAGCTAATCTATCTGGTAGTAATCTCAGTGGGGCGAACTTGCTTTGTGCTGAGATGGATGGGGCTTCTTTAAGTGGTGTTAATTTGGATCGAGCTTGTTTAGTGGGGACCTGTGTGCCTGAGGAATAATTGACAATAGTGGGTAACGGATAGAAAGGATGGCAGCTGGGGAGGTGTGTGATGGAATTGCTTAGCAATAAGTAAGACTTATTTCGATTGAAAAAATTGACTTTTTAATTCCCGTAACATTCTGCTTGTTCCTTGATTAATTGCCTGTTCTACGAGTTGAGGAATCTGTGTAGTTAAGGATAAATTGGGAAAGGTTGGACTGAGCGACGTTTCTTGATAATTTCCATCTTTGATGATGTAAATTTTAAGTTGTTGTTTGCTATAAATCCATACTTCAGGAACACCAATGGCTGCATAAACCTCAAGAGTTGTTTTTGAAGTAACATCAGATTCAATAGCTAAGTCTGGGGGTGGATAAATGTCCAAGTCAATGTGAGTACAGCCTCGCATTTGAGGAGCATTCTGAATATAAAGACAGGTATCCGGTTCAACACCAGCAATTTCAGGACGTTTAAAGGTAGTTGAACCAAAATCTTCCCAGTCGCGCCCCTGTAGGTTTAATATGCCTTTAACAATATCGGCAATAATCCGGTGGGGTCTTTCGTGAATAGCAAGGGGGGACATGATTTCTAAATTTCCTTGATAGTAGGTCAGCCGCACTCGTCGCTTTTCCCCAAGTTCGTCAAGAATTGTTTCAAAGTCTTGCCATTTAAGGTTATCTATAGTAATGGCACTACCGGGTGTGAGTTGGATAGCTTTGATGGGTATGGTAACGGTCATGGTTTTTCCTCAACTGTACCGACGTGATGGGTAAGTCCTAATTGGATTAATTTGAGGGGCGGAGTGCGATCGCAAAATGCCTACACAAAATGCGATCGCATTTACAAATCCTAACTAGTCCCTGGGTTTAAGCAACACCGTTCAGCAGTCAACAAAGAAATCTATTCCACAGTCACCGACTTCGCCAAATTCCTGGGCTGATCCACATCCAACCCTCGCCTTGCCGCAATGTGATAGGCTAACAACTGCAACGGAATCACCGCCAGAATTGGTGAAAGCAACTCCTCCACCTCTGGTACAGGCAACAAATCATCAAAGATATCCATCGCCTCTTTGCCATTGCTCGGTGTCACCCCAATCAACCGAGCATCCCGAGCCTTAGCTTCCTGAGCATTAGAAATTACCTTCTCATAGACAGTACCAGGCATTGCGATCGCAACCACAGGCACCTTAGCATCCAGCAGAGCAATCGGACCATGCTTCATTTCCCCAGCTGGGTAGCCTTCAGCATGAATATAGCTAATTTCCTTAAGTTTCAGCGCCCCTTCTAAAGCAATCGGAAAATTAATCCCCCGTCCTACAAAGATAAAGTCTTGGGTTTCCGCAAAGTCATGGGCTAATTCTTCAATATACTTTTCTTGACTTTCCAGCACCTGCTCAATCTGATTAGGCAATTGCCGCAAGCCTGCCATAATTGCTTGAATTTTTTCAGGGGCGAGAGTATTACGTCGATCTGCTAAATCTAGCGCTAGACAATAAAAGGCCACTAACTGGGTCACAAAGGTTTTAGTAGCCGCCACCCCAATTTCAATCCCTGCCTGGGTATCAATCACATCAGGCACCAACTGAGCCAAAGAACTTTCTGGTCGATTCGTAATTCCCAGCAGTCGGGGCTGATACAGAGGGTCTAATCCACTGCGACGGTGTTTTTCCATCTCCAGTGCTGCTAAGGTATCAGCAGTTTCCCCAGACTGAGTTACCCCAATAGTTAGGGTATTCTTAGTTAACGGACCTGGTGCATAACGAAACTCAGATGCATACTGCACCATGGTAGGAATTCCTGCCAACTGCTCCAACAAATATTTACCCACCAAACTAGCGTGCCAACTGGTTCCGCACGCCAGAATCTGAATCTGTTCTACATCCTCGTACAGTGACTCTGGTATGCCTAACTGAACTGGGGAATTAGCCAGGTCTGCCTCTGTCTGTGTAGGATTAGCATGCCAATTACTATTGAGATACCGCTCGAAACAGTTGCGCACTACCCCTGGTTGCTCATAAATTTCCTTAAGCATAAAGTGTCGGAATCCTTGCTTTTCCACTTGAAAGGGATTCCAACTGAGGGTACGGGGGAACTTATTCAACCGACGACCCTCAAAGTCGTAAACTTCTGCCCCTAGGGGAGTTAACCGTGCGATTTCCCCATTGTCTAAGTTCAATACTGCCCTGGTATGGGGTAACAATGCTGGGGTATCCGAGCCAAAGAAAAATTCCCCTTGACCAAACCCAATAATCAGAGGAGCCTGTTGCCGCACTCCAATCAATTCATCAGGATAGTCAGCACAAAGGATAGCTAGGGCAAAAGCTCCCTCTAATCGATTCACGGTTTGCCGCACTGCTTCTAGGAAAGGAGAGAAGAAGGAAGAGGAAGAAGCCGAATTTTGGTGTAAACACTCAGCAATTAGATGGGGAATAACTTCTGTATCGGTATCGGAGCGGAATTCATGTCCCTGCTGGATCAATTCTTCCCGCAATTCCCGGTAGTTTTCAACAATGCCATTTTGTACCACTGCCACCCGCATTGCCATATCCATGTGGGGGTGAGCATTATACTCTTCCGGTTTACCATGGGTTGCCCAGCGCGTGTGTCCAATGCCAATCCGCGCCTGGTTTTCGATTTGTACCAGTTTTTCCCGCAAATTGTGCAATTTTCCCTTAGCACGTACACAATGAACGTCCCCTTCCGAGACTGTAGCAATCCCAGCAGAATCATAGCCTCGATATTCGAGTTTCTCTAATCCTGCCATTAAAATTTCTGTAGCGATTTGCGGACCGATATAGCCGACTATTCCACACATAGTGTTGAGTTTAGTAAGTAACCATAATACTCAAACTATAGCCGTGCTAACAGTGGAGTGTCCTGTGTTGACGGTTAACCGTCAACGGTTGACCATCAACAGTCAACCGTCAACATCAGATAGATTGCTAGGTTAATGGTTAGTAAGCCAAGCCCATGCTACGAGTTGTTTCAGCTCCCAGGTAAACCCGGATGCTCAAGAAGTCAGTAGGACAAGCAGTTTCGCACCGCTTGCAACCAATACAGTCTTCTGTACGAGGAGAAGAGGCAATCTGACCAGCTTTACAGCCATCCCAGGGAACCATCTCCAATACATCTAGAGGGCAAGCCCGAACACATTGGGTGCAACCAATACAGGTATCGTAAATTTTAACGCTATGAGACATTGATTTAAGAACTCCTACATTTTTTTATCGGACATTGCGGAAAAACCGCTGACCTGTCTCCTTGGGAAAATTGGGGATATTCCCGATGATTCCACCAGGATTATCTTTGCCTAGGTTCGTGCTTGTTGGCGTTTCAGGCAAACGACAGGGAATTTTAAGGATCAAGGGCTAGTTTACCGCAGGGTTTTGATAGTCTTGCGCCAGAGGTTACAGAACTTTAAATTCTTTAATATATCAGTATCAGAAACTATTGTGTGATCGAGCCTAATCTATGGGTCAACCTCAAGAAGAGCGATAACGGGGAAACCTTGGTAATTCAATAGACGCTAAGGATTTGCGCCCTTTGGAGGGACGTAGGGGATAGAGTACTGGTGATGGCGACTTACCCTGAGACGGAAATACGTCATTGGTCTGATTTGACTGTGACTCAGCCTCTATGATATCTTCTGGCAATTCCTGACTCGATGGATTTGCTTCAGGCTCCAAGGTCTGAGTATGGTCTGACCTACTGGTTTGCTCAAGGTCACTAGTCAATTCAACGGTTTGGTCAGATTCATCTGAGTTAGTCGTTTCTAGTTCTGATCTGCCATCGACTTTGGCATTAGCCGACTCTGATGGCAACTCCGACAACCCAAATTCCTCTGCCAGGGCAGACATTTGCTCAATTAACTGTTGTGCTACTTCTATCTCTTTGGCTGTCACATTTTCAGGGGAGATTACCTGAGTTTGCCCTGGACCCGAGGCATCTGCTGGGGATATAGGATCAGTTTGGTTAGGTTGGCTGCTGTCAACCGATAACGCTTCTGTGGTAGATTGAGACTGGACAGAAGAATTACCAGTACTGCTGAAAATAAATTCTTCTGCAAATAACTCTGGGTCAGCAGACCAGGGTCTAATCGCCTGGGCTTTTTGTAGCAGAGATTGCTGAGCAATGATGCTCCGACTCTCTTGCTGTTGTAGTACAGAATTCTCAGAGGCAGGCATTTCCAGACACTTTTCTAAGGCTACCTTAAATTGCAAGGTTTGCTGTTGTTGTCGGTATAGACGGGTTCTAAGTTCTCGACAGGTATCTTTCAATTGCACCAGCTGATGAGATTGTTCGTTGTAGCGCTGCTGGGTTTGGGAATAGTCCTGTTCGAGTCTGGCAACTTGATCCTGAGAGCTTTGTAACTGTTCTGATAAGGTTTCAACCAAAATTTGCTGGCGTTGACCGGATTGATGGGATGATTCTAGAGTGTGGAACAAACGGGTTAATTGGTCTTGAACTGTATTGAGTTCCAGATCTTTTGTGGACAGGAGTTTGTCGTACTCTCGCAATTGCTTAGCTTGTCCGTTTAACTCCTGCTGTTTTTCCTGGAGTGCTTGCTGCAGCTGGGTCACTTGCTGCTGTAAGCGATGATTGTCCAAGCGCAGTTTTTGGGCTAAGGCAAACCATTCACCATCCTTGGCTAACTGTTCCTCAGAAACATCAGCTATCTCAGTGTCAATATCAGTGTTATCAGTATCATCAGTGCCATCATTATCGGCTTCTGTAACTGATGATGCCATGGTGGTAAGGAGAGATTCTATAGTCTGTTCTAGTATTGACTGTTCAATAAGATTATCTATATCATCAGATACTATGGTGAAATCATCAGGTACTGGTGCGAAGCTGAGCATTTTTGGGTTATGGTCGGTCTGCTGCTGATCTGGCTTCTTAGTATCCTGGTTATCCATTTCGGTAGTAGACTCAGGAAGGGGAAGGTTATTGGGGTTTTCAGATTCACTCATTGCTCTTCATCAAGGGGTTCACAATTTCACCATTGGGGCAAGGAGCCAAAAAGTCAATCGCTCAAGATGATTTTAGTCTTGAGGGGCAACTTTGGGTCAAGATGCAGACTCTCGAAAGTGCCGATGGCTTGGCATTGACTTAAGTTTGGGCGCAGATGGTTGAGATTACCTTACTACTTACTAACCCAAGAGTAATGCATAAAAATTGACTGGCTAAAAATTTTGAGACAAAAAATGGATGCTGATTAGAAAACAGGAGCTAGGGAGCAACACTTTAATACAAATGTACTATCATTGAGCAATGAGCTAATGCGTTCCCGTAGCGTGGCTGTAGACCAATCGCAATTTCAGTTTTTGATAAATCTGATTACTATATACCGTTTTACTATGAAAAACTAGCAGTATTTTTCATTAGCTATTTTCCAAGAGTATAGATCTTAAATTAAGTCATTTATCTTTGATAATAGCATTTTATTTATTCAATTGTCAACTAGTAAAATTTCAATCCCTTCATCTGTTTTAAAGACAGGGCAAGGGATTACAGAGAGGGCAAAGTTTGGCTTGAAATGAGACGAAGGGGGATTGATATGAGAGTCCGAAATAACCCGTGGCTGATAACCAGTGAAAAAAGCGATTGGCCTCTGGCCACGCTACGCGATTGACCTTGGCCTAAAGGCCACGCTACGCGAATGGTCACGCTACGCGATGCTCGGTACGAGCCGCTACGCGAACGCATAACCAGTATGGGGACGAACGTCTGGTGGGTGAAACCCTAGCACAATATCTGATTTGGGAACCCCTGCGGCGACCAGTTCTTCTGTGATGCCATCTTCGATACCATCCCGTTGAATCCAGATTTTTCCATCAATAATCTGAACATGGGTAATGCAGCCGTGGACTCGACGTTTGCCATCCCAGCCAACAACCATTGGCCTAAAGGCCACGCTACGCGATCAGCATAAAGTGATTGTTTAGAGAATCGGCAATGGCATAACTTTGGATATCGCCGTGACTGTAACTAATCCGAGCTTGACACTCCCCGGTCTAAAGACGCGGGGATTCTTCATTCAACGAGCCAACTTGCTCAATCAGGCCGGAACCAGAAAGAGTAGAGGTCGATTCTCCTGAAGCGTTGGGATAATGGATCCAGGTTCCGGTGTGCCCCACCGTACCCAAGGCTCTTTTTAGGATGTTGATTGCAGCGTTATGGTCTCTATCAAGTTCACACCCACATTCGCACACGTGAGTTCTAGTCGATAATGACTTCTTGACTATTTCGCCGCACTCTGAGCAGTTTTGGCTTGTATAAGCAGGATTTACCGCAACGGTGACCCTACCGAATTTTTGGCCAAAGTGCTCCAACCATTTTCTAAATTGATACCAACCTGCATCGTTAATAGATTTAGCTAGACAGTGATTTTTAACCAGGTTTTTCACTCTTAAATCTTCATAGGCGACCAGGTCGTTAGACCGGATTACGCAACGCGCCAGTCTCTTGGCATGTTCTTTACGTTGCCTACTTACTTTAAGGTGATGCCTACCTAATCTATTGACGGCTTTCTTACGGTTGGATGAGCCTTTCTTTTTCCGGGAAACCCGGCGTTGATAAAATTTTAGACGCTTTTCTCCTTTTCTATAAAAGCGGGGATTAGGTTCAGAGTGACCATCAGAATCAGTGTAGAAGTCTTTTAACCCAACATCTAATCCGATAGTTGTTCTAGATGGTTCCAATTCTTCTTTTATGTTTACTGAAACACAGAATTGGACATAGTACCCATCAGCTCTTTTGACTATGCGAACCCGTTTTATTTGTTTTTTGTCAAAGCGCCACAAGTCCCAGGTACCTTTGAGCTTTAGTCTACCGATTCCTTTCTTGTCACTAAAGGTGATTGATTTTTTGTCAGGGGACAACTTCCAACCTGACTGTTTGTATTCAACCGATCTACAGTGTTTTTGAAAACGGGGAAAACCTTTCTTCCCTGGAACTTTTTTCTTACAGTTTTCAAAAAAGCGAGAAATTGATGACCATGCTCTCTCGGCAGCAGCCTGTCGAGCGGTAGAGTTCAATTCATTAGCAAAAGGGAATTCCTTTGCCAGTATTTGAGAATACTTACTAAGGTCGTACTTCCCTGTACCTTTGTTGTCTATCCATAAACGAAGGCAGCTATTTCGGATAAATTTAACTGTCCGAATTGCCTCGTCTATAGCTTGATACTGAATGGGCTTACCGTAGGCTTTTAACTCTAGAATAATCATCATAAATCGACATCAATTTAGACAATTTTATAATAACAAAGTTGGCGTAAACCGTCAAGTCTTGCCTGATATATTTTCACGGCGACTAAAGTCGCTGCCTGGCTTTCATCCCCGGTTTTAAAACACGAGGCTTTCAGCCTGGAGCGTTTCCGTAACGCTCTAGAATTTCTCGAATTAATCTGGAATACTCATCTAATCTATCCATTCCAAGATTTCCTCCCCGTTGGCATCAAAAACTAGCAAATTTAACTGATTGCTATCAATAGCAATTCGAGCAATTTTATCTTGAAAAAAATCTAAGTAAACTGCATTGCGAATCCCTAGATATAATCTTCGATATCGATCGTAACTTGATCACGCTTTAGGAATTGGTAACAAGCATAAACTTTGAATCTTGAAATAAAACGTTACACAAACCGCTAGATTTTTACGATATTGCTTTATATCCTAATGAGATACACAGGATTTTTCACCTATTGCCTATTGCCTATTGCCTATTGCCTATTGCCTATTGCCTATTGCCTATTGCCTATTGCCTATTGCCTATTGCCTATTGCCTATTGCCTATTGCCTATTGCCTATTGCCTATTGCCTATTGCCTCTTGCCTCTTGCCTCTTGCCTGTTCCCTATTCCCTGTTCCCTATTCCCTGCTCCCTGCTCCCTGCTCCCTAAAAATGTACCTCTGCTAGTTAATCCATGGGCAAGTCCCGCAGGAAATAAAAGCAATCACTTTTACTATCCGTTTCCTTGATTCGCCCCAAGTAGCCAGTTAAGGGAGAAGAAAGCTCAATCAATATTTCGTGTAGTTCTGGCTGAGTCAAGGACTGGGGTGGATTGGAGAAGTTATAGGCTCCATAGATCATCTCTACTCCCACCGTGTGATTATCTCTATCGTCAATTAGCTTTTTCACCAGCTGGACAATATGCGATCGCAATTTCAGTTTTTCAGAAATATGATTAATATATTTTTCAACTTCCTGATCAGCTTGACCAGCTATCAAGTAATTCTTTAGTATAATTAAATCAACGGAATTGGGATACTGGCTTTGGAGTTTCACCAGCTTCTGAAGAGTGTCAGGATTAATAATTGCCATACCATGTACAATAGCTGCATCCATAAGTTGTTTAGTCGGCTCACCAGGGCCAATAATTAACTTAGCAGTTTTCTTAAGTAGTTCTTGATTGTTTAAACGTAACGTTCCTAAATTCAACAGTTGTACTGCCGTATCGTTAGGAATTTTTTTCCCAGCCTTGCACTCACCCACCAAAGGATAAGGTTTTGAGCAGAATAAATCTAAACCACCAGCACCACCTTTGTGAGCATGGTCGATGGTAAATCCCAGAAACTTAAGGCTATCACGAACAATATTTTCAAAATCTGTTCCAGCTTGATAATTAGTTTTACCTTGATCCAACTCTTTGCTGCGATTTCCCAATGCTGCTATGGTATTTATCCAAGCTAAATCTGGATTAGATGACGTTAACTGCTTGTTGCTACTCCAGCCTATAAATTTTTTGATCTCTTCGTCAAGGGCTTCAGCCGCTGGGTTAGTAATCGCCAGGTTAGCGATTTGACTCTGTAATTCTTCCAATTCCGGATACAGTGGCGGGAGTCGATTTTCTAGCTGGTGTCGCCGTTGGCTGAAAATGCGATCGCTTAATACTGGCCAATCGTCACTAACCCTAATATTATCACCTAAACTAACAAACTTCCCAAGGGGCTGACTAGTATTATTTATAGCTACTTCAAGCACTTTAGGCAACTGATAGACCCGCAAGTAAGCCAGGAAAATACCCTGTTTTTTCTCAAGTCTTGCTTGTAATCCTGCTGCTGTCCATACCGTTAACGGTGATAAGCTCTCCAAGGATTCAGTTTTATTCAGGTGTTGGCAAAGTTCACACCTAGCCCAAGCCTTAATCAAAACTGTCTCAGAATTCAGTGCCGTTAGACTTTTTTGGGCTATTTCTCTAAAACTAGGGCGATAATAGTGCTCAAGAGACAGGGGATTACTTGATGTATGATTATTACTTGATAGTGTACTACTTGATAGTGTAGACGGATATAGGGCAAATTTCCGCCCTGGATTGATAAATAGCTGAGGGATAGCAGCAATCATTCGCCCTTGGATTAAGGCTTCGATATCTGGTGCTGGTAAAAGGAGAGCTCTTGGAATTAAATCTTGCTGACTCATTATCTTACTGACTCAATAGTAGATATCTATATCACTTCCTATCAATCAATCTCATTCCTGCCTGGCATCGTCAACTTTGTAAGTCTTGTTAACTCTAGCAGTTAAAACTAAACCATCTATAAGAATCTGTGTAGGAACTGTGATAATTTTGTTTTCTTTTCCCTACTCCCTACTCCCTTTTCCCTACTCCCTACTCCCTATTTCCATATCCGCTTTTACCTATTCCCTTTGCTATATAGATCCATTGAGTTAATCATCCTTTAACTTTACGCCTCTTCATCCACTGCCTCTTCAGTAATTTGTCCCGATGGAGCACTCAAAATTTCTCGCAGTAATCGGTTATCTATAGCTAGCTTTGTGTTAGAGATAAAATCTTTAATCTGCTCTTCACTCAACTCATAGTCTTCACGACTGTCATAAACAGCGCGAATCGCAATTAAAGGCTTAACCTCCTCTGTTTTCAACGCTACGGATTTTCCTCCTTGAGCCTTAAGGTTATTCAAAGACTCTTGAGCCTTCTTGGCATTTGGACTTATCGGTTTAGAGCGGACTAAACAACCACGGGTCAGATCATATTTTTTATAATTCCCAAGATGAGATAACCCAGTCGTTACCCTGTTTCCAAAAGATGCTTGGATCACTGCTAGTCCGATTTTGACCGTATTACCTTCTTGTTTACCAACTATCTTGACGCCGAGGTATTTATTTTTTGGTTTAACGGGAGCTTCAATTTTTTCGATTGTGACTCCTTCCACTATCTGTCCTATGAGTTGCTTGAGAGCAAACTTAATAGCGTTAGTTAGTTGAGAGTCATCCTCCATGTACTCTTCATTGTCAATATTGTCAATATTTTTGATCTCGTTATTATAAGCAGAGCTAACGGGATTTATAGGAGGTCTATGGGATGAAACTTGCTGACCATTAGGTAATCCCCAGTTAGTTTGACACCATTGCAGAACCCTTCTTGCTGTTGGTCGTTGTTTCCCCAATTCTTTCAGTGTTTCTTCGGTAAAGGGATAAACCCGCTGAGGAGGAGTCAGTTTATTTTCAGCATAAAACCCTTTTAACCATAGGGAAACTAAATCAATGATCTGCTCAGAGTTGAGATAATTCAACTCAACTACTCGCTCGCCTATTCTGTCAACAACTGCCTCATCCAAAGGTAATGCTCTGATTTGATGTGTCCAAGTGTCAGGATACATAGCAGTCAGAAGCACACCCCGTTTAAGGCTACTGTATAAATCTGTTGCTAAGCTAGCAATAACTTGTGCTCTGGTAAACCCTATATCATTACATTCTATACCATCTAATTGATCAAAACATACCACCAAGGGATTGTAATCACTAATTAGAGCTAAAATTTGACAAGTTATATCAAAAGCGTCTTTGTCATCTTCCGAATCGTTGGGTAAATCCATCTCGTCAGCTTTTTTCTGAGATAAACTTTTCCCAGACAGCCATTTAATAGCATAAGGAGCATGCTGCTTTGATAATGTCCATAAAATCGCTCTGATCAGATCCGGATTGTCGATGTCGGTCTTGATTTCAAGAACTTTATCAGTCAGTTGATCAATTAGCTTAGGATTTTTAGCCAAGGCATTGTGAAATACATTGACTAACTGCTGAGATGTGTAATTTTTTTGCATCGCCTCATTGGCTAAAGCAGTTCCTAACTCTTGCCACTGAGTCACCCCCTGGCTACCAACCTCCTTAAGACTTAATGCCAGGGTCTTCAAAAATTCCGGCTTGATCCGATTAAGGTCATTGTAATCAGTCATGTATACAAACCAAGCACCGCCTTCAGCTTGAAGAATTTGATGGCGAACCCTACTGAGCAAATGAGTTTTGCCTAACCCTTTTTCCGCCTTGATGGTAATGCCAATAACGTGACGCTCCCCGGTACGCACTTGTTCAACTGCCTTAAAAACAGCGTCGGAGGCATGAGCATTGATAGAAGGAACGTCAGGAAATGCTTTTTGCCATACATTTTGCTTCTTGACAACTAGCTCTTTGTTAAAAGGGTTTTGTTTTTTGATGATATTTTGGAGTTGTTCAAGGGGAGATGAACTGTTATTCATGAGCAACTGTTAGTCATTTTGGTGTGAGGAAACGCTACAAACAGTCAACAGAGATTTATTACAATAACCAGGGCAGCCTAGGATTATAGCCGCTTAGCATAGCAGCGTAATCCACTTAGTTCTGTGGTGATGGAATCTTCAATTTTGGATGGATCGCTATCCGGTAAGCTACCACCTTGGAGTTGTAAAATCTCGTTAGCTTGCATTTCCAACAACCACTCATTAAACTGGGAACGACTGACACTATCTCCAATTTCCCGTCTAATCCGATAAATCGGTACGAGATCATCAAGGTTATAGTCCTGATTTAGCTTGTCATACACCTCCAAGACCACCGACTCAAAGGTTTCATAAGAAGCGATCGCATTTTCCCCAGTTTTCCCAGCATCAGCGCCTGCCTCAACGACCTTAGCCACTGAGCTTCTCTCTCTAATCCAATTTAGAACAGCCTTGACATCCTTGGCTCTGACCAGACTACCATCAAACTCAAAATCAGCGCTTTTGATGCCAGCGTCTAGCACTTCCAAGCCTTGCTCTGTCAAAAACACATACTCGATTCGGGCTTTTTTTGTTTTCTTGATCGTCCCATCTGTTTCCAATGTTTTAAAGATGTCAGTATAATCACCAGACCTCTCATTATTCAGTTTCACTGTGTCACTTAAGTCTTTTCTTTTCACTTCCTGCTTTGATCCCCCTAGATCCCACAAGTGTAGCAGCAGGCGAGTTGTAGCTTGAGCTGGGGTTCCTCGTAACCCTTTCTTATTTTCTTTCTTATTTTCGGGTTCAGGGTTTGTGGACATTTCCGTTTGTTCTGTTTGTTCTACTGTTGACATTTCCATTTGTTCTAGGTATTTTTTTCCAGTATTTACGTAGATCAGATTATGGCTTGTCACCTCTCTATCCAGTGATAGCCTACCCAATAGTCTGATGCCAATTCGGCACGATTGAGTCAGAAGCCATAAATTTTTATGGCTAGCCTAGCCTTAGGCAAGCCAAATTAAGCCTCTGCCTTTGTATAGCCCTAAAATTGCATTTTGAGGGCTATGAGTCATAGCTAAGTCAATCACACTTCCGCAATCACAATTCCCCATGGGATTGCCCCTTGGGGTGCTGCGAAAAGCGAAATCGTACTCACTTGCCTCTAGGATCAGAATTTCAAAACTATCCAGTCTTTCCCCCCAGAAAGCGATCGCATTTACTGGGAAAATCTCCAATTCTGCTAGCTTGAGTAGAGCAAGGTAGTCGAGTCTCGATATTATATCACTTCTGTTCAGTCCTAGGTTACTTTCAACTATTATTTCTGTGCCCCCTCTGGTTCCTCTGCTCCCTCTGTGCTGATCGGATCACACTTCTCTAACTAAATAGGTTTGAGCCAAATCAGCTGGACTCATGGACTCATAAGGTTCAAAAGGCTGATGAATCCAAGGATTATCTGGCAAATAATCCACATAGTAATCAGGAGCAATCCCAGAACAGCCTTTATACCAGATCACAGCAGTACGAATCTCCTCAATTTCTGTACCATAATGACTATAAAGCCATTTAATCCCCTCTCGTAGACTAATACCAGAATCCACTAAATCATCCACCAACAGGATCCGATTACCTAATTTTGCCGTTGTCATTGCCAGGTGGCTCGAAAACGTAATCGGTCCTCGGATCCGATTGTCTGCTCCGGTATAGGAAGCAGCAGACAGAATCCCTAAGGGCTGATTGTAAATGCGGCAGAGGATATCACCAACCCGTAATCCTCCCTTAGCAATACAGACAATCTGGTTGAAATCCCAATCGGCTTGATAGAGTTTGACAGCTAGCCGTTCGATTTTTTCATAGTACTCTGACCAGGAGACATAAAGTTCTGACATAGTTCGCGCAATTGATATTGGTTAGGTATTGTTCAGGGAATCGACCATTAGCAAAAGTCGAAAACTATTCGACCATTACCAGCGGTTGTTCCGAATTTCCCAAGTTCGGAATTTCCCTACTTATACAAGAAGTCTAATGTTAGAAATGGCTTATGAGTGATTCGTTTTGCTAAAAAAATCCCGATCACCACATTGCCTAGCTAAATTATCTTATCGGTTATGAGTGATGTTTCTAGTTCTGATGCCAGTAATCCTGCCCAAGTCTCCGGTGGACTCGAAAAGCTTAACTTTACCACCAAACTAGCTTATGGTGCTGGAGATATGGGTCCAGCCATGACCGCCAATCTCTTAGTCTTTTACCTCCTGCCATTTTTAACCAATGTGGCTGGTTTACCAGCGGGTTTGGCAGGGAGCATTCTGATGATTGGCAAAGTTTCCGATGCCATCAATGATCCCATGGTTGGGATTATGAGCGATCGCACTCGTTCTAGTTGGGGGCGTCGCATTCCCTGGATGCTCTTTGGGGCAATTCCGTTTGGTGTTCTGTTTTTCTTACAGTGGATTGTCCCCCACTTCAGTCATAACAATACTATCAATAACTGGTTGCTGTTTAGCTACTACCTTCTGATTGCTATTCTGTTCAACATTGCCTACACTGCAGTTAACCTACCCTACACCGCCCTAACTCCAGAACTCACCCAAGACTACAACGAACGCACTAGCCTCAACAGCTTTCGCTTTACCTTTTCCATCGGTGGCAGCATCCTAACCTTAGTTCTAGGCGGATTAATTTTTAGTGCCTATGCCGGTGATAGTGGTCAGCAATATCTAGTGCTAGGGTTAGTCACCACCTTGCTGGCGGTGGTGCCGATATTGTGGTGTGTGCTGCGCATCCAAGAACGAGGTGCACAGCCTATATTGGGAACTCAGCAGAAAAAGACTGTAGGAACTCTGCTCACCCTAATTGGACCCCTATCATTTTTCTATGGCATTGCCCGGATTATCCCAGTGACTGCCCAATTATTGGGTGCCACTAGCAACCCTGATATCACTGGTATCTTTCTCAGTCTTCTTGGTTTACTAATTACCGTCTTTGGTATAACTCTGATATTTTCTACCCCAGAACCCCACCTGAAAGATAGCTCTGCTTTCACAGAGCGCTCTGAAGCTGACACTTCAGCCTCCTTATCTTTTTTTGAGCAACTGCGGATTGTATTCAGTAACCAGCCTTTTCTCTATGTGATTGGCATTTATCTGTGTTCCTGGTTAGGTGTCCAGTTAATCGGTTCTATCCTGCTTTACTTCGTAGTCAATTGGATGGGATTGCCCGAGTCTACCTTTCCCTTAGTCGCCCTTGCGGTTCAAGGTACTGCCTTATTAATGCTGTTTTTCTGGAAGATGGTCAGTGAGCGATTGGGCAAAAAAACCGCTTACTTTATGGGCACTAGTATCTGGGTTATCGCTCAAGTTGGTCTATTTTTGCTACAACCTGGTCAAGTGGCCTTAATGTACTGTTTAGCTGTTATGGCTGGTTTTGGCGTTTCTGTGGCTTATCTGATCCCCTGGTCCATGGTGCCCGATGTGATTGAACTCGATGAATTGACCACAGGTCAGCGTCGGGAAGGGGTATTTTATGGCTTCATGGTTTTGCTGCAAAAACTTGGTTTAGCCCTAGGACTGTTTTTAGTCGGTATTGTCCTAGAGTGGTCAGGATTCATCTCATCTACTGCTGGGCAACCAGTCCCCACCCAACCCGATTCCGCACTGCTAGCCATCCGTATCGCTATTGGACCATTGCCAACCCTATTCTTGATTGGTGGTATAGCACTCGCTTACTTCTATCCCATCACCAAGGAATTTCATGCCCAAATTCTCTTGCAGCTACGAGAGCGTGATCAAGCTACTAGGCAAGGGGAATAGGAATTGATCGGTTCTGTTGAAGATCTAGTTTGACTCAGGAGTAGTTTTCTAAAAATAGGAATGGGTCAGCCTGGGGTTAATTTGCCAATCAATGGCAATCAATGATCAAAAAGGTAGATGCGTTATAGCTTGAGTCGTAGCAATTACGATCACCATCTTGGCTTGAGTTTAAGACGCCTGCCATTCCAATTCAGGCAGACTCTCCCAGGCTTGGACAACGAGGTCATTGAGTAATACTCTTTGTGAGTGATCAAGCCAATCGTCTTCTGCTAAGACTTCGGCAGTTAAATCGTCAAGGGACTGTCCCTCTTGACGGGCAATGTGAATGACACCAGCAATCGCCACTACCACCAGTTCTTCATCAACCGGTTGTTGACGTAGGGCGACTATTTCTTGTGGACTGGCTGGAATGGGATAATTCATACCTAACAAACAAGGGCACCCTTGACTATAACTAAACTGAAATCAATGTAAAGTATTTTTACGAATATTAAACAAGTCGATACTTGGAAGCTTAGCGTATTTTCAGCACTGATTACCTCCGTCTCTCCTCTTAATGACATTTATGATCACATAACCCCTATGAAAGAGATTCTGTACGTAGAAATCCCTACACCAGACACAAAGAGTGTCTGCCACTGGTTGCAACAGGAATGGCAGCCTAAGCTCGGGGATAAGATAATCACGCCGGATGGTATCCGTCTGCAATGGGAGACTACTCCTGATGAGAATTCTAATCACAAGACTACAGTTGTAGTTTCTTTGATTCCAGAAATCTCGATTTTTGTGTGGTCCGTGCAGCGAACCACCTACCTCAAAGCCTTTCGTTGGTCCGAAAAGCCCCTGAGCGGCGAAAACCTAATTCTAAGACAGCTGACCCAAAGTCTTCGGGACCAATTCCCCTACCACTATCCAGAACCACCGGATGTAGAGTTATCTGAGCAATCCATCTTTGAAGCATTAGCACCCTATTATCCTCAGACTGTGCACTTTTTCCGGAAAATGCCTAGAGGAGAATATGACCTTAATCGAGTTTATTGGTGGGAAAAGCGCTGGCGTGAGGGGGTTCGTAACCCCCAGCAGCCCAAGCAGGTAGTGTTTAAGGGGTTGAAGGTTGAAAGTTCCCAACAGTTGAAGGTTGGCCAGTTGCAGGTTGAAGGTTCCCAACAGTTGAAGGTTGGCCAGTTGCAGGTTGAAGGTTCCCAACAGTTGAAGGTTGGCCAGTTGCAGGTTGAAGGTTCCCAACAGTTGAAGGTTGGCCAGTTGCAGGTTGAAGGTTCCCAAAACAACCTTGGCCAAAAGGCCACGCTACGCGAACAACCATCTAACCTTCAACCATCTAACCTTCAACCATCTAACCTTGAACCAACTAACCTTCAACCATCTAACCTTCAACCATCTAACCTTCAACCATCTAACCTTCAACCAACTAACCTTCAAGCATCTAACCTTCAACCTTCAACCTCTAAGTACGACGTAATCTACATCGGTGGTGCCTTGGGAGTGATCCATGCTGCAACAATGGCGCAGCGGGGTTATCGGGTATTGCTGATTGAGCGGTTAACCTTTGGGCGGATGAACCGGGAATGGAATATTTCACGGGATGAGTTTCAAAGCCTGATTGATTTGGGTTTATTTACCCCAACTGAGTTTGAAGGGATCATTGCTAGGGAATACGTTGATGGATTCAATAAGTTCTTTGATAGCAACAACCCACCCCACTTGAAAGCAGCCATCTTGCACACCCCAAGGGTGCTCAATATCGCCATTGATTCTGCTAAGTTTTTGCAACTGTGTGGGAAAAAGCTAAAGAGTGCTGGGGGAGAAATCTGGGATGAGACAGAGTTTATCCAAGCAACTATCACCCCAGAGGAAGTTGTGGTGGACTTGCAACACTTACCGACTAAATCTAACCGACAAGTGAGTGGTCGTCTGTTGGTGGATGCCATGGGAACGGCTTCACCAATTGCTTGGCAGCTCAATGGGGGTAGGGCGTTTAATAGTGTCTGTCCCACCGTGGGGGCTGTGATTGAGGGATTAGAGCCTCAGGTGTGGGATCCCGATTATGGTGATGTTCTCAATAGTCATGGGGATATTTCACGGGGACGTCAGCTGATTTGGGAGTTGTTCCCTGGTGCAGGTGAGGAATTGACAATTTATTTGTTCCATTACCATCAGATACATCCTGAGAATCCCGGCTCTTTATTAGAAATGTATGAAGATTTCTTTACTATCTTACCGGAATACCGCAGATGTGATATAGAAAAGTTGGTGTGGAAGAAGCCAACCTTTGGGTATATTCCCGGACATTTTACGGTGGGAAGTCGCGATCGCATTGTGGCCTTTGACCGACTGGTTGCCATTGGTGATGCTGCTTCCCTTCAGTCCCCCTTGGTGTTCACTGGCTTCGGTTCCTTAGTGCGTAACCTCTATCGCTTAACCGATCTCTTGGACACTGCCTTGCGGCACAATCTTTTGAGTGTTAAGGATTTAAATCAAATTCGTGCCTATCAAAGTAATATTGCTGTGACCTGGCTCTTTTCCCAGGGGATGATGGTACCAACAGGTCGTCATCTACCACCCCAACGGATTAACGCCATGCTCAATACCTTTTTTGGGTTGTTGGCAGATGAACCACCGGAGGTACCAGATACGTTTATTAAAGACCGTTTCAGTTGGTTAACCTTTAATCGACTGGCACTCAAAGCAGCTCGGCGAAACCCTGCCCTCATCCCCTGGATTTTGGAAATGGCTGGTGCTAAGGATTTCTTGCTTTGGGTAGGCAGTTACTTAAGTTTTACTAGCAATGCCTTGGTCAGCGGGTTGCTCAAAGGTTGGTTTCCCAGTCTAGTTCGACGGTTACAGCCCTGGCTTGAAAAGCGTTCTCCACGGCTTTGGTTACAGTTGTTGGCTCAAAGTTATGCCATCACAGCTGGGATGGGGCGTCCTGAGAAAATAAACCGTGAGCTCAAATTCCATTGAATACTTATCATTGAAGGTTATTCGTTAATTGTTAATTAACGAATAATCAAGAATTAAAATGATGATGAGTAAAAGAAAGAGTTTAGTAATTATCTGTCTAATTTTAATCGCTGTTGTCGGTGTTGTCATTAATGTCAAACTTTTGCAAGTTTGGAACTATAACACTGAGGGACACGATATTTACTATAGCTGGGTAGAAGGGAAGCGAATTTTATCGGGGGAAAATCCCTACGCTAGAGTCTTATCGGGAAATATGAGAGAAAATCAGAAGTATGCTACGTATTTCCCCCTTTTTTATTGGCTTTCAGCATTAACTCAATTATTAGGATTCCAAGACTATTCAGACTGGATTTCCCTATGGCGACCGATATTTTTAATGGTTAATATCGGGATTGCTGGTTTAATTTTATATCATTTGTATAACCATAACCTATTTATTTTTGGCTGGTTTGCTGCTTTATTATGGTTACTGAACCGATGGACGCTTTATGTGAGTATCGACGCTAACTTAGATTTCCTAGCCATATTTTTTCTGATTCTTTCCCTGATGTTACTGCCGAAACACAAGTCCACAGCTTTCTTGATGTTTAGCTTGTCTTTAGCGATTAAACAAATTGCTATCTTTTTACTACCACTTTATCTGATTTGGGCTTGGCAATCATCAGAGGAGAATCCTGTCAAGGATACCTTTATCGCTTTGTTATTAATACTTGTTATCCCTGGGATAACGTCACTACCATTTATTTTATGGAATGCAGAAGGGTTCTTTAAATCGATTCTATTTTCAGCCACTAGAAATCCAGACGGACATGTTAATGCTCCTTCCTTAGATGGGTTAATTACATTATCAAATCCTGATTTCATTGGTATCAAAGCTAAGTTGCCAATGGTGTTGGTAATGAGTCTAGTATTTCTGAGTGCCATGAAGCGACAAATTGGCATCTATACTAGTGCTTTGCTGACCATGTCGGTATTTATTGAATTCAATTCAGTAATATTTAACCAATATTTTTGTTGGGTTGTACCTTTGTTGCCTCTCGCTAGTTGCGAGATACTTCTTAAGAAGGATGCCAAATGAGATATCCTTCCGTTAAACGTGATGCTCGGTACGAGCCGCTACGCGAACGCATCAGGATCTCAATAGCGAAACCCAACAAAACCATTGCCAATGTTGGGTTTAGCTACCGCTCCACCGCTGCCTATCTAAAATCAAGGGTTTTAGGAGTAAAGTCAGTCAATCACCGTCTAGCACTAGCCCCCTGCCCCCTCAAGGGTGGAGCTATACACACCAAGTGCGCACCTCAAGGACTCAGAGAAAATCATCGATGTGGTGAGCCTAAGTCTGCAAGCTTAGTTTGTGTAGTCGCTACCTATGGGTTACATGCACCCATCCCTTGCCCCATTTATCATCACCCTGTCAGCCGAAACCCTTACTTATACCGCACTTCCGAGGAATTAGTTATTTTTCTACCAGATTTGTTAAGTATTGTGACCTTTCCCATGATATGATTACCTCTGGTTTGTGAAAACAAGCCAGATGACTGGACTAGCATTTGCTGCTACCGGTGAACTTGTCAGATGACCCTCTTGAGAAACCATTGACCATGGAGGAAAACACGCAAACAAGTTACTTGTCCCCTTCAACGAGTTCGTCAATGCAGGAGTATTACCAACTCAAACAAACTCTGTTGTTGGTCACCCTAGTCGCGACAGGGATTATTTTCATCTGTGTGTGGCTGGTTTACTCCCTCAACATTGCCTTAAATTATTTGATCGGGGCGTGTACTGGTATGGTTTACTTGAGAATGTTGGCTAAAGACGTAGAGCGGCTAAGCCAACAAAATAGGCGTCCGAGCATGGCTCGGTTTGCGGTTTTTATTGGGATAATTGTAGTAGCCAGTCAATGGCAAAAATTACAAATACTTCCTATATTTTTAGGGTTTCTGACGTACAAAGCCGCAATTATCGTCTATATCCTGCAAAGCCTACTAAATCCTACCTCTAAGTAAGATTTATTTAAGTCGGATTTCTTGGTAGGATAAACAGACGTTTCACCCTTGACAGAAATCTGGGTAAATCTCCAGAATGGAAATGATAAATTCTTTAAACGTTCTGAATTCTTTACCCCTTGCTTCCTTAGAAGTTGGTGAACACTTTTATTGGCGGATTGGCAATTTAACATTACACGGTCAGGTTTTTCTCACCTCCTGGGTAGTGATTGCTATTCTGGTAGTAGCTTCCCTTGCGGCAACTCGAAATGTCCAAATGGTTCCTGGCGGTATCCAAAATTTGATGGAGTACGCCCTAGAATTTTTGAGGGATTTAGCGAAAAACCAGCTGGGGGAAAAAGAATATCGCCCTTGGGTACCTTTTATCGGTACACTGTTTTTGTTTATCTTCGTGTCAAACTGGTCAGGAGCCCTCATTCCTTGGAGTATTATCGAGCTCCCATCCGGTGAGCTGGCGGCTCCTACCAATGACATCAATACCACCGTTGCTTTAGCCTTACTAACATCGTTGGCGTATTTTTACGCTGGTTTGAGCAAGAAGGGTTTAGGTTACTTCGCTGGCTATATTCAGCCAATACCAATCCTCTTGCCGATCAAGATTTTAGAAGACTTCACCAAACCCCTCTCCCTAAGCTTCCGTTTATTTGGCAATATTCTGGCAGATGAACTGGTAGTAGCCGTGTTGGTGCTGCTAGTGCCTCTGTTTATCCCGTTGCCAATTATGGCGCTAGGTCTATTTACCAGTGCAATTCAAGCCCTGGTCTTCGCTACCTTGGCAGCTGCCTACATTCACGAGGCAATAGAAGTCGAAGGCGAAGAACATTAAGGGATAACCTTATGATGGGAATGGCACGGTAGCCTTAAATTAGGAATAGTTGGAATTGATCACTCCTTCGGAGAATCCTTCTGACTAGTAGCTCTCTATTTTGTTCTTTACTCACGGATAAGAAAAATCATCATGGATCCAATCATTGCTGCTGCTTCAGTTGTCGCTGCTGCTCTCGCTGTCGGTTTAGCTGCTATCGGCCCTGGTATCGGTCAAGGAAATGCTGCTGGTCAAGCTGTAGAAGGTATTGCTCGTCAGCCGGAAGCTGAAGGAAAAATTCGCGGTACTCTCCTGTTAACCTTGGCATTCATGGAATCCCTGACTATCTATGGTCTGGTAATTTCTCTGGTACTGCTGTTTGCTAACCCATTTTCTTAGAACCTGATACTTTATGTAGAGACGTTGCAGGCAACGTCTCTACATGGTAGGTCTGATAAGGTGAATTGTTCGGTTTTATTCCGATTTGGGATTTGTAAAAAATGTTTGATTTTGATGCTACTCTGCCTCTGATGGCATTGCAGTTTCTGGTTTTGACAGTTGTATTAAATACCATATTCTATAAGCCACTGACAAAAACGCTGGATGAGCGTGACGAATACATCCGGAATCAGGAATCTGATGCCAAAAAACGCTTGTCTAAAGCCGAAGAAATGGCTAAAGAGTATGAAGAACAGTTGGGTCAAGCCCGGAAGCAGTCTCAAGCTGTGATCGCTTCTGCTCAAGAAGATGCCAGAAAAATGGCAGCTCAAGCGATCGCTGAAGCCCAACAAGAAGCTCAGGCTGAACGAGCAAAAGCTCAAGAAGAAATTGATCAACAGAAACAGCAAGCAATGGCTTCCCTCGAACAACAGGTGGATGATCTATCTCGCCAAATCTTAGAAAAATTGTTAGGGCCAGCGTTAGTAAGATAAATGGTGGCGTCTTGACCGCCTGACCCATATATTTACTAAAACTCCTAAGAGATTGGCGATGTGGGAGTACTGTCAAACTATTTCAAACTATTAATTATCTTGAGATAATTGTCTTGAGATAATTGTCTTGAAATAATTGTCTTGAGATAATTATCTTGAGAGTAGGTGGACAGGTCATAGCTTAGCAAGATTATGCGTTCAAAACAATTGTAAACGGATATGATGGGGAATTTAGTATTATTGGCAACAGAAGCTCATGGAGAAGGTGGTTTTGGATTAAACTTTAATATTCTTGAAACCAACCTAATCAACCTGAGTATTTTGTTGGGAGTACTCTACTACTTCGGAAGCAAATTAGTGGGAAACATTTTGAGTGAGCGACGCTCAAAAATTGAACAGGCGATTAAAGAAGTAGAAGCTCGTCAAAGACAAGGAGCCGAAGCCTTAGCAGATCAACAGCAGAAGTTAGCTCAAGCCCAAGTCGAGGCAGAAAACATTCGTGCTGCAGCAGAAGTTAATGCTAAAGCAGCTAAAGAGGCAATTTTGGCCGCTTCGGCTCAAGAGATTGAACGGATGAAAGAATCAGCAGTTCAGGATTTGAACTCGGAGAGGGAACGAGCCATGGCCGAACTACGCCAGCGAGTTGCTACCATGGCAATGGCTAAGGTTGATTCCCAACTAAGAGAGACATTAGATAATTCCGCTCAACAACAATTAATTGACCGCAACATCGCTCTGTTGGGAGGTGGCTCATGAAAGGTGGTTTTTTGAGTGGCCAAGTACTCGAACCTTATGCAGAAGCGTTGCTCGATTTGGCTAAGTCCGATAACGAACTCAAAGGCAAACTGAGTGAGGATGTAGATACTCTGCTGAGTCTTTTGAAAGAATCGCCACAATTGCAGGAGTTTTTAGGCTCTCCTGTGGTCAGAGCTGAGGATAAAATCGGGGTCTTGCAACAAATTGCTGGGGACCAACTTCACCCCTACACCATGAATTTTTTGAGGATTCTAGTAGACCGTGGGCGCATTGCGTTTTTGGAAGGCATTTGCCTGAAGTACCAAGAACTTCTCAGAGAGTTAGATCAAACTGTTTTGGCTGAGGTGAGTTCAGCAATAGAACTTTCTGAAGCTCAGCAAGAATCAGTTCGTGAGAAAGTTAAGTCCCTCACGGGAGCCAATCAGGTAGAACTGGATACAAAAATTGACCCGGATGTAATTGGTGGTGTGATCATTAAAGTCGGGTCTGAGATATTTGATGCCAGTCTAAAAGGACAACTCCGTCGCATCGGTATGGCTCTGACGAGTTGAAGTACGTCACGTTCGTTGTTCGCCCAAGACGAGTCGGTGTAGGGTAAGTTAGTTGGTTCCCTAAGGCTTACCTTTTAGGGTAGGTTAGTTGGTTAAAGATTAACCCCTTGGGACATAACCTTGAACAGTCAACAGTCAACAGTCAACAGTTAATAGTTAACAGTAAACAATTAGTTAGTTAACGATAAAAACACATCATGATTAGCATTAGACCAGACGAAATTAGCAGCATTATTCGGCAGCAAATTCAAGGATATAACCAAGGTTTTGCCGTTTCCAACGTTGGAACGGTTTTGCAAGTTGGTGATGGTATTGCCCGGATTTATGGCTTGGAAAAGTGCATGGCTGGGGAACTGCTGGAGTTTGAAGATGGCACCGTTGGCATTGCCCAGAACTTAGAACAGGACAATGTGGGTGCAGTGCTGATGGGGGATGGTTTAAATATCCAGGAAGGTAGCTCGGTTACTGCTACTGGTAAAATTGCTCAGGTACCCGTCGGAGAGGCACTGATTGGTCGGGTAGTTGATGGCTTGGGTCGTCCCATTGATGGTAAGGGGGACATTCAAAGCACTGAATCCCGTCTGGTTGAATCCATGGCCCCAGGGATTATTGCGCGGCGTTCAGTTTGTGAACCCATGCAAACGGGAATCACCGCTATTGACGCTATGATTCCCGTTGGACGCGGTCAGCGGGAGTTGATTATCGGTGACCGACAAACCGGGAAAACTGCTATTGCTGTAGACACAATCATCAACCAGAAACAGGAAGATGTAATTTGTGTCTATGTTGCTATTGGTCAGAAGGCATCTACTGTAGCCCAAGTGGTGAATACCCTCCAGGAAAAAGGAGCATTAGACTACACTGTGGTCGTGGCAGCGAACGCCAATGACCCAGCTACTCTACAGTTCTTGGCTCCCTACACTGGTGCCTCGATTGCCGAGTACTTTATGTACAACGGTAAGGCAACCCTAGTGATTTATGATGACTTGTCTAAGCAAGCTCAAGCCTATCGCCAGATGTCCCTACTGCTGCGCCGTCCACCAGGACGGGAAGCTTATCCAGGAGATGTGTTCTACGTCCACTCCCGGTTGTTGGAACGGGCAGCAAAACTGAATGATGAACTAGGTGGTGGTAGTATGACCGCACTGCCTATTATTGAAACTCAGGCTGGTGACGTATCAGCTTACATCCCGACTAATGTAATTTCTATTACTGATGGTCAAATCTTCCTCTCCTCTGACCTATTTAACTCTGGTGTCAGACCAGCGATTAACCCTGGTATCTCAGTGTCACGGGTAGGTTCTGCGGCCCAAACCAAGGCCATGAAGAAAGTGGCTGGTAAGTTGAAGCTAGAACTAGCCCAGTTTGACGACTTGCAAGCTTTTGCTCAGTTTGCCTCCGACTTGGATGCCGCTACCCAAGCTCAGTTGGCTCGGGGTCAGCGTTTACGGGAAGTGTTGAAGCAACCTCAGAATTCCCCCCTAGCTGTGTTTGAGCAAGTGGCAATCGTTTACGCTGGACTCAATGGCTATCTAGATGATGTGCCTACTGATAAGGTGACAACTTTTACTCAGGGACTGCGGGAGTACTTGAAAACCAGCAAGCCAGAGTACGTTGAGATCATCAAAAAGGAGAAGAAGCTCACTGATGAAGCCGAAAGCATTCTAAAGGAAGCGATCGCAGAATACAAACAGACCTTCCTAGTCTCCGCTTAACAGGTTAAAGATTAGTTTCGGTTGCAGGTTAGTTTCCGTTGCAGGTTGCAGGTTAGTAGGTTGCAGGTTAGTAGGTTGCAGGTTGCAGGTTAGTAGGTTGCAGGTTAGTAGGTTGCAGGTTCTATAAAAAACAGTCAACCTTAAACCTTAAACCTTCAACCTACCCTTCACCGAACGCCTTTGGCGAACAACCTTTTTGAATTAAGAATGCGCGAATGCAGAATGTAGAATTCTTAATTCTTAATTCTTAATTCTACATTCGCGCATTCTGCATTCTGACAAACAACCTTCAACCCGAGACAAATTTAACCCTTCATCCTTCATCCTTGAACAGATTATGCCTAATCTAAAAGATATTCGCGATCGCATTAAGTCAGTCAAAAATACCCGGAAAATCACCGAAGCGATGCGCCTTGTGGCTGCGGCTAAGGTACGTCGTGCTCAACAACAGGTAACTGCCACCCGTCCCTTTGCTGACCGCTTAACACAAGTTCTCTACGGTTTGCAAAACCGGATGCAGTTTGAAGATGCCAATCTGCCCCTACTAAAAGAACGGGAAATCAAGAATGTAGGCTTGCTCGTCGTTTCAGGGGATCGAGGACTATGTGGCGGTTACAATACTAACGTTATCAAGCGTGCCGAAAACCGTGCAAAGGAACTACAGGAGAAAGGGGTTGGCTACAAATACGTGCTAGTTGGACGAAAAGCTATTCAGTACTTCGAGCGCCGCGACCAGCCAATTGATGCCAAGTACACCGGTTTAGAACAGATTCCCACCGCATCAGAAGCATCTATGATTGCTGACCAACTCCTCTCCCTGTTTCTGTCTGAAACCGTAGACCGGGTGGAGTTGATATACACCAAATTCGTCTCATTGATTAGTTCTCGACCTGCGGTTCAAACCCTGCTACCCCTAACAGCTAAGGGACTAGAATCACAGGATGATGAGATCTTCAGATTGACAACTAAAGGTGGTGAGTTCAAGGTGGAGCGGGAGGTAGTCACAAGGACAAGTACCGAGACTTTCCCCCGTGACATGATCTTTGAACAAGACCCTGTCCAAATTCTGGATGCCCTGTTGCCTTTATATCTAAATAACCAGTTACTACGGGCATTACAAGAGTCAGCAGCTAGTGAACTGGCTTGTCGGATGACAGCAATGAGTAATGCTAGTGATAATGCTTCGGAACTGACTGGTAAACTAACCCTAACCTACAACAAGGCACGGCAAGCCGCAATTACCCAGGAAATTCTGGAAGTTGTGGGTGGTGCTGAAGCACTCGGTTAATTTCATTTCATTTAATTTTTTTTATCATCAGCTGCAAAGATTACCTGCGTCTGGAATTAACCAGGCGCATTTTTAATTTTTGCTAATTTTATCAGCAATTATAGTGTTTGTTAAGAAAGGGAATATCGGGTTATATCATATTACTATAGCAATTATTATAGCTATGAGGTACAAAGCGATCCCCCTAAATCCCCCTTAAAAAGGGGGACTTTGAGGTTGAGAAGCGTACCTCATAAATGCAAGAAAAGCTATATAATCAGTTATCAAAAAACTGAGCTTCCTTCTTGTAGGTAATCTCCCTTATCATCGCCTGTTACCTGTTCCCTGTTGCCTGTTACCTGTTCCCTATTATCTACTAATTATAAGTGTTCAACCGAAAATGATATTAGGTCATGAAACAATTATGGAATCGGCAGCCTATTGAGATTAGGCATACAATATTGGCTGCTATTTTAGTATTAGTTATAGTAAGTTTCTTTTATTTTGTAAAATTTGAAGGGAACATTACTGGCTTTTTCAGAATTGGGTCACTATTTCCTATTTCTCCTTATCTCAATAGTGATCAAGTATTGATTTATCAGGGAGAGCAGGGATATGATGGTCAACAGTTTCTGAGTATTGCCCTCGATCCATGGTTAGAAAACTCAGGGACAATAGAAGCTATTACTCCTCCGCAATATCGCTACAGAAGAATTCTGTATCCACTGCTAGGTTATTTATTAGGTTTTGGGAATCCCCAGCTAATTCCCTACGCAATGGTTGGAATTAACTGTCTAGCTATTATTCTGATAGTATTTGTGAGTAGTTTATATCTCAAACGATATAGTGGTAGAACTTGGCAATCACTCCTGGTTCTTTCTATACCAGGAGTTTGGATGGTTTTATCTCTTTCAACAGCTGATTTAATCAGTAGCTTGCTGCTGGTAACAGCTATCTATTTTTATCGCAATGAAAAACCGATTTACACAGCAATAGCGATCGCAGCTGCTTGTCTGACGCGGGAGACAATGCTATTAATGTGGTTGGCAATTTTATTAACCAGTATATGGGAACGCAAAGGTCGGCAGCTGCAACATCTATTATGGGCTTGGATACCAGTAGCTGGGTGGGCTATCTATGTTTTCTATCATCTAGAGGCTCAAGAGAATCTAGAAGGTAGTGAAAATTTTGGCTACCCCCTATTTGGCATAGGTCAAAAGCTGATTAATAGTCTCACAGGAGGACTAGGGGTAAAAAACCTGTTTGAAGCTTACTCATTTGCCTTATTAATAGCAGCTTTTGTAGTTACTATACTGCTAGCCAGTCAGTCCCTGCGGCAAAACAAAGTTATCCTAATCAGTGCCATTATTTATGCTGTGCTATTTTCAATGACTAGCATGACTATCTTAGGGTATTATTTAGATTATTCTCGTGTATACCTAGATATCTATTTCTTATTATTACTCAGCAGCAGTTACTCAAAACGCTATTTAAGCTATTTAAAAAATATCGTCATGGCTGGTGCCAGCTTGGCAAGCATCACCTATTTACTTGCCCATTCGTGAAACAGCGGAAATTTGTAAGCTATCAGCTATCAGCTAATGCGCTATGCCCACGCTACGCGAATAGGTTTTTAATAAAATAGGTAAGCATTAGTTGAATCTGAGTTAAGTCTGCTGAGGAGTGACAGCTTACGGCACATCAAGTAGCGTTCGGGTATCGCATATGCTTTTTTCATTAATCTCTCAACATTAAATTATCCCTAAACAGGTTTATGTTAAGCTGAGGGCTGACAGCTGACGTAAATTGTTTAAATAAAACTCTAACAAAGAAAAACAACTTACTTATATAGCTTCTTTGATCGCGCTCTAATTATATATTAGACCTCTTGCATAAGTCTCATAAACCGTGGCTGTTGACAAGGCAAAAGGCAAGAGGCAAGAGGCAAAAGGGATAGATTTTGCTTTCATAACCACTGTCAATGTGATCACTGTGGACAGATTACAAAAGACCATTGAGATTACCAGATAGTTTCTGGACAGGATTTGGAATAAGAGCTGCAAGGATTTATCGAAGGATAATAGCCCACATTTGATATCTCATAAAATTAGTAATTTGTAATTATTTAGTTGTAGTTAATCATAAATTATAAGTCTTAATTTATGATTCCTAAAAACCAGCAACCACAGCATTTTGAATAACTCTCATATGTGCTCGAAGCATTAATAATTAAATTCGCCACGGGTCTCACCTCAGGTACACAGGATTTTTTCCTTTTGCCCTCTGAACTCTTACCTGCTCCCTGCTCCCTAAAACCCAAGAATTTGTACCTGACCGAATTGCCAAACGCTTTAAATGCTTTAAAGGACATGAATTATCATCCAATTAAAGCTTTTTATAAATTCTCTAAGTGAAGTAAATTTATTTCACAACATCTTTAACTAATCGATACGTAGAATTATGCTGATTTTATAATCAATAGCAATTTTTTCGCTTATTATGAATCTATAAATTCAAACATTCAAATTCAAACATTCAGCCATCAGCTAACGCCCTAGGCGCATCTACGCTGACTATATATCAGCCCTGGCCTGAGCTGAATGCTTACCTTTTTTCAGAAAAAGGGAAAATTTAACTTGATTAACCATTAGAGGCTGAAAACCACTGTAGTTTTCAGATACAACCTCAGATACTACCCAGGTGTGCATTACATAGCAACTTACGATTAATTAATTAATTAAGGAGGGAACATCAATGGTTTCTAATGATAACTTTGCCGACCGGATATCCTTAAACGGTACACCAGTTAGTACCACAGGCACTAACGTGAGTTTCACTGGGGAGCCAGGTGAGCCGGATCATGCAGAAGTTAGCAGCCCGTTAAATTCTGCTTGGTGGTCTTGGACAGCTGCCGCTGATGGTATCGCGACCATTGATACTTTTGGGAGTGACTACGACACTAGCCTAGCAGTCTATACCGGTTCAGCAGTTAACAGCTTAACTGAAATTGCCAGTAATGATGATAATGGCATGAGTTTTCAAAGCGCAGTTCAATTTACCGTTACCGCTGGTACAACCTACCAAATTGCTGTTGATGGCTTTTCGTCCAACACAGGCTTGATTGATCTCAACATCAACTTAGATGAGGGAGCATCAATCGTTTCTAATGATAACTTTGCCGACCGGATATCGTTAAACCGTACATCAGTTAGTACTACAGGCAATAGTCTGGGTTTCACTGGGGAGCCAGGTGAGCCGGATCATGCAGGCATTAGCAGCCCGTTAAATTCTGGTTGGTGGTCTTGGACAGCTGCCGCTGATGGTATCGTGACCATTGATACTTTTGGGAGTAACTACGACACTAGCCTAGCAGTCTACACTGGTTCAGCAGTTAACAGCTTAACAGAGATTGCCAGTAATGATGATACCTCTGGTTTGCAAAGCCAAGTTGTATTTACCGTTACCGCTGGTACAACCTACCAAATTGCTGTTGATGGCTTTTCGTCCAGCACAGGCTTGATTGATCTCAACATCAACTTAGATATTGATGACACTCTGATTTCAGGAACATCAAACGATGATACCCTGTTCGGCACTGTCGAAAACGATCAGATTGAGGGTTTGGCTGGCAATGACACAATCTTTGGTAGTGAGGGAATTAATACCCTTCTCGGCGGTGATGGTAATGACCTGATCTACGGTGGTTCACAGCTGGATGTGATTCGCGGTGGTAGCGGTAACGATACCATTTTCGCCAGTGAGGGTAATAATGAAATCTTTGGTGGTTCTGGTGATGACATCATCTATTCTGGCTCTGGCAATGATTTCATTAATAGTGGTACTGGTAACGACACCCTTTTCCTAGGGGGTGGTGATGATCTAATTGTCCTCGAAACCGGCAATGGCTTTGATACTATCAATAACTTCCAGCTTGGTCTAACTACCTTTGATGTTGCCAATCCTAATCAGCTGAGCATCGTTGATGGTAATAATGGTGCCGAAATCTCGAGCGGCGGAAACCTCTTGGCTGTGGTGAGTTCGACTCAAGCTAGCACTCTCAACGACAATCTCGATCAGGTGTTTGTCTAGGGTTTTTCTGCAAGCCTGCGGTGGAGCAAAGCTTACCCGAGTATAAAATCATTTTTTAATTAGCATAGTGCGTCTGAGTGAACTCAGGCGCATTTTTGATCAGGGTTGGTCTGCCCAGGGCTTTTGTTAAAAAATATTACAAAAATCGGACCTTTTGTAGAAAAAAGGCAAATTTAGTTTGATTAACTATTGGAGGCTGAAAAACACAGCAGTTTTTAGATACAGCCTCATACACCACCTCAGATGTAACTTCAGATACAACCGAGGTGTGGGTTACATAGCAACTGAGGATTCCTTATTAAGGAGGAAACATCAATGAATTCTATCAATATTATCACGGGAACAGCAGGCAATGATAACCTGTCCGGCACTGTCGAAAACGATTATATTAACGGTTTCGATGGCAATGACACGATCTCTGGTGCTGAGGGAATTGATACCCTTGTCGGCGCTAGTGGTAATGATCTGATCTACGGTAGTTCACAGCAGGATTGGATTTACGGTGGTAGCGGTAACGATACCATCTTCGGCAGTGAGGGTGATAATCAACTCTTTGGTGGTTCTGGTGATGACATCATCTATTCTGGCTCTGGCGATGATTACATTAATAGTGGCAGTGGTTACGACACCCTGTGGCTAGGGGGTGGTGAGGATCGAATTGTCCTCAACACCGGGGATGGATTTGATACCGTCAACAACTTCCAGCTTGGTCTAACTACCTTTGATGTTGCCAATCCTTATCATCTGAGCATCGTTGATGGTCAGGATGGTGCTGAAATCTTTAGCGGCGGAGACCTCCTGGCTGTGGTGAGTTCGACTCAAGCTAGTACTCTCTACGACAATTTCAATGAGGTGTTTGTCTACTAGGGTTTTTCTGTAAGCCTGCGGTAGAGCAAAGCTTGCCGGAGCATAAAATCATTTTTTTGCAGAATTATTGTTAGATGAGGAGAGGAAGATCACCGAAGTATAATTAGGTGATATTCCTCTTCTTTCCCTTGTTGCGATTTTCACCAATGAATGATATTATGTCCAGATAATTAGTAAGAAAAAACCATCTCCGATTAAATCTTACTCCCTTCCTTCACCATAACTGCCTTCCTTTTTGGCCGTGCGCGAACCACAATCCCATACCATATATCAACGCCACAACCTCTTAATTTCCTGCCAAATTTGTGATTGTCCTAACTGAGTATTTGGATGAGTTAAAACTCCCTGACTGGGACTAAATAAAAATGCCAGCATAAATAAACCAAAAGCTACTAAAACAATTGCTGGTCCAGAAGGCAGATTAAAAAAATAACTCAGGTACATACCAGTAATACTAGCTACTACCCCAAGGGCTGAACCCAAAATCATCATCTGGTGTAACCGATGGACTAATAAGTAAGCTGTTGCTCCTGGTGTGATTAACATCGCTAGCACCAAGATCACTCCAACTCCTTTGAGGCTAGCGACAATGGTCAAGGCAATCAAAATCATCAGACCAAAGTTTAGCAAGTTGGTTGGTAAACCTGCTGCTTTTGCCCCTAAGGGATCAAAGGTATAATACATTAATTCTTTGTACAGCAGGAGAATAATTGATAGTACAATCGCGGTGATAATGGCTGTATTGATAACTTCTTCATTGGTGACACTCAGAATATTACCGAATAGGAAGTGATTAAGGTCAATTTTGTTATCTTTCTGAATCACGGTAATTAAGGTGATGCCTAGGGCAAAGAAAGCGGAAAACACAATCCCCATGGCGGCATCTTCTTTAATTTGCGATCGCGTCCGGATCCAAGTAATCACGACAGTGCTAACCACCCCAGCAATAAAGGCTCCCACAAAAATGTCAGCACCGATCATAAATGCGATCGCTAATCCCGGTAGTACAGAATGACTGATAGCATCTCCGAGTAACGCCAGTCGCTGTACCATGAGGTAGCTACCAACTGCCGCACAAACGATGCCCACTAATACCGCAGTAATTAGCGATCGCTGCATAAACCCATAGTGCAACGGCTCAATTAAAACCTCTAACATATAGCATTTTTAGGTGATATCTTAACATAAGATTGATGGTAAAAGGGAACAGGGAACAGGGAACAGGGAACAGTATAAAAGAGCAATAGTAATATTTTTTTGTGCTATCATAAATCAGCTTTAGCATGCATGGCTTTTGCCTTCTTTCACTTTACAGCAACTGGATCTAACCAAAAAACGACTTGACCACCATAAGCCTGTTGCATATTAGCTGCACTCAATACCTCTTGCCTAGAGCCACTAGCAATTAACTCCCGATTCAACAAAATCAAATCATCAAAATTAGTCATCGCTTCTCCCAAATCATGGTGAACTACTAGCACAATTTTTCCGGCATCGGCGAGTTGATGGAGGATAGTAAAAATTACAGCTTCAGTTTTTTTGTCAATACCAGCCATCGGTTCATCAAAACAGAATATATCTGCTTGTTCAGCTAATGCTTTAGCCAGAAAGACGCGCTGCTGCTGTCCTCCCGATAGCTGTCCAATCGGACGATTGCGGTAATCACTCATGCCAACTTGTTCAATGGCATCCGCTGCGATCCGCCGGGATACCGTGGAAAAGCGACGAAACCATCCTGTTTTCCGGACTCTACCCATTAGCACAACATCCCAGACAGTGGCGGGATAAGTCCAGTCAATTTGCGTCCGCTGTGGCATATAAGCCACATTTTCTAACTTTTCTATCAACGGTTTTCCCTGATACATAGCAAAGCCCGTGGCAGTGGGAACTAACCCCAGCATGGCTTTCATCAAAGTACTTTTCCCTGCACCATTCGGACCAATAATTCCGGTTAATCGTCCTGGTTTGATCTCACAGTTGATATCCCTGAGTGCTTCTACTAAGCGGTAGTGTACACCCAGTTGCCTTAGGGTAATGGTTCCTGTCTGGGACAGATTGCTATATCCAGCTTGGTGTTTCCTCTTGGGAGAAGCAAGGTGATCAACCGAGGCAGCATGTGGCATAGAGGGTTCCGGAAACAAAAAATGATACAAATATGAAAATAGTTTATCATGAAAAATGAAAAGAATATGATAGGATTTATGCTGCAAACCCACTTTGTTAGCCATGTAGCGCCTTCATGAGGCGGTTTCCAGGCCAGTTGCTCATGGTGCATGGGTCTGTGTGGGTCACCTGGGTCCGCACCTTGAAAGCCCCGTGGAACGCCAGTTGCTCATGGGGGTTCCCCCCATGACCGGGCTGGATCGCTGTTTCAATCCCCTGAATTCCTTCGTGGGGTATTTTTGAATTTTGAATTGATAATTTTGAATTGGAGCGAAGCGGTTGAGAGTAATTATTCAGTCTCACAGTAGAAAGCGCCAATGGTGGCTGACAGTAGTAATCATTTTAGGAGTCTGGATCAGTGGGTGTGATACCACCGGAACAAACCAGAGTGGTATTGATGGCGATGATAAGCCCAATGTAGTGACCACTAGCACTATCATTACCGACTGGACGAAACAAGTAGGAGGAGATGAAATTGAACTGACGGGTATCCTAAAACCCGGAGCAGATCCCCATGTCTATGAGCCAGTCCCAGCAGATACTATTGCGTTGGAACAAGCTAATCTGATTTTATACAATGGCTACAATCTGGAACCAGCACTAATTAAGCTGATTAAGTCTGCTGGGGTTAACATCAAGAGCTTTGCGGTTGGGGAAGTGGTGTCACCCTTGGATTTTGAATACGAAGGAAAGAAGGAACCGGATCCTCATGTTTGGGGAGATGCTAAAAATGCGATCGCAATGGTGAATGCCATTCGGGATCAGTTGATTGAACTCTCACCAGAGGACAAGGAAGAATTTACCAAGAATGCAGCACAGCTAACTGCTGAATTAAAAAAGCTTGATGCTTGGATTCTCCAGCAGATTCAAACTATTCCTCAGAAGCACCGCTACCTAGTCACAACTCATGATGCTTTTCAATATTATGCTAGTGCCTATGGGATACCAGTAGCTGGAAGCTTAATTGGCATGAGTACTGAGGAACAACCCAGTGCTCAGACTGTCAAGGGTTTGGCAGACGCTATCAAAAAAATTGGGGTTCCGGCGATTTTTGCTGAAACCACGATCAACCCAGCTTTGATCAACACTGTGGCCCAGGAAGCTGGGGTGAAGTTAGCCCCACAAGAATTATACTCTGATTCCTTAGGTGTACCAGGTAGTGAAGCTGATACTTACATCAAAATGTTAATCACTAATACTCACACAGTTGTGGAAGCATTAGGAGGGAACTATCAAACGTTTAATCCAGTTGACTAATGTAGTTGACTAATGCAGTTTACTACTTTCCATAAACTTGTTTTAGTTTTTAATAATTTAGCTCCCTGCTCTCTAGATTCTAGCAAAGGTAGACGAAGATATAAATACCATGGTCAGATCTATGGATTAATTAGGTCTTGGAACCGTTGCTCGTCTTTAATCATGTCAAAATCCGCATCAATATTAATGATAGACTTAAGTCTATCATTCAAACTCATCGCTTGTTCTAAACTGGCAATTGCTGAGTCAATCTCACCGTTTAAGGCATAATAACAAGCTTCGTTGTAGTAAAGATTAGATGAATTTGATTTTACCTGCCGTACTCTTTCCAAACTGTCCCAGGCTTCTTGATAGCGACCAAGTTTGATCAAGGCATAGGCTCTATGGTTCCAAGCATGATGAAAATCTGAGTTGAGCTGAATAACCTGATCATAGGAAATCAGTGCTTTTTCATAGTGTTCCATGTATCTGAGAGTATAACCTTGTCCAAACCAACTCCTAAAGTTGTTCGGATTAATTTTAATCGCCTCGGCATGGGCAGCGAGGGATTCTTCATATCGCTTTAATCTCTGCAGGGCTTGGCCTTTTCCTGACCAAGCCACATCGGAATCTGGCTGGAGCTGAAGCGCTTTTTCATAGGATGCGATCGCATCTTCATAGCGATTTTCAATCCAGAGAGCGTGCCCTTGATTGATATAGTCATCAACTGTTAAGTAGAGCTGGGGATTAGCAGACTTTAAGGACTCCAGCTGTTTAGTTAGCTCTTCTAGTTTTTGTTGGACTTCTGGAGCAACAAATTCTTCTTGGATAATGGAGGGAGTAATTCGAGAAATTTCGTTAAAAATCTGCTCTTTCTCATGTTGAGCAGCCACAACTAGATGCTGGAGTTGAGAAACAAAATCAGATTTAAGGGTTTCCAGCTCCTGCTTAAAAGCTTCAACTTGTCGTTTTAATTCCGTAGTGACTTCAGCATCAATTTGCTCTTTTATTTTTTGTTCAGCTTCTTCTTGGAATTGCTTTTGCGTCTCAGACACTAATTGGTTGATGATGCTACGACGTAGCAATAGCACTGCCAGACTAGTAACAATAGGAATGGCGATTAGTACTGTAATTAAAAGGTTAAGCAGGTTAATCGTCCAGTCAAAGGTTCGATGAACTTCCGATTGGATCTGATTGCGAATTGTGTAACTTTTCTCTAGATGATCATTAATTAACCTTTCCACTTCCTCCCGTTGTTGGTTCGACAGTAGTGGAGTCGGTGGTGTAGCGTTAGGAAATGATGAATTAGGTTGAGCAATTGCCCCCTCAACTGATAGCAGTAAAGTAGCCAAAGTAATAGCAAGGTTAGGCTGGATTTTCATAACAACTGATATCAAGTATTGCCAATCCGAATCAACTGTGTTTTCATAATTGAGCGACAAGTAATTACATTTTATATACGAGCGCGAACATTTCGGATGTTAGGCAGTACAATTTGGATCTTATTGATGGGCTTTTTTGGGGGTCAACTTGCCCGTCGGTTGGGAGCACCTCCTTTGATTGGTATGATTGTGGTGGGTATCCTGATCGGACCAGAAGTGGGGGATGCGATCGCACTACAAGTCCTAGTTATTGCTGATGACCTACGCACCTTCGCAGTTATGGTCATTTTAATGCGGGCAGGACTAGGATTGGATATTGAGAAACTCATGGAGCAAGGAACTGTTGCGGTAAGGTTAGGCTTTTTGCCCGCCATCACCGAAGCGATCGCAGTAGCTGTTGCTGCCATGATACTGTTTAATTTCGATTTTCCCACTGGATTACTCCTAGGCTGTGTAGTCGGAGCAGAATCCCCCGCCGTGATTGTGCCAGGAATGCTGCGACTCAAAAGTTTAGGCTGGGGCGTAGCTAAAGGGATACCAGATGTGATTCTAACTGGGAGTGCCTTATCCGATGTTTTAGTATTGCTACTCTTCAGTTTGATGGTGAATTTCTTGGCACAAGGAACCATCAACAGTAATGCTCTCCAGTTCCTGCCCCTGCAAGTTCTAATCCAGGTCGCCCTTGGTGTCTTAATTGGATATATCGCTGCTCAGTTAATTATTTTTATAATAACCAAACAAAAGTGGACCGAAACTATCGTCCAAGATACCTTAATTACCGCAGCACTTGCCTTATTGTTGGTAGTGTTAGCTAAAAGTATGCCATACTTTTCTGGCTATTTAGCTACCATGGCAATGGGATTTTTCCTAATACAATTAGACCCTCCCTTAGCACGACGCTTGCGAGTAGAATTTAACCATCTGTGGGTGGTAGCAGAGATTATTCTATTTGTCTTGATGGGAGCCAGTATTCAACTGCGGGTATTAGAAACAACCCTGTTACCTGGCATTTTAATCCTAGCCATTGGGTTATGTATCGGTCGGATGGTCGGGTGGTATCTCTCCACATTGGGCAGTAATTGGACTTGGCGAGAGAAACTGTTTTTGTTGCCCGGAAACTCCGCAAAAGCCACAGTACAAGCAGCCATTGGTGGTATTCCCTTGAGTCAAGGGCTAGAAGGAGGTCAGACAATTTTAGCGATCGCAGCCCTCTCAATTTTGATTACCGCACCCCTAGGGGCTTGGGCAATTCCCACCTTTGCCCCTAAACTCTTATCCCAAGACCCTGTAGACCCCACCAAAGTAACCGTTGCCTCTCATACTCTGCTACTAGCCGCTGTCGATACCTCCAGTTTAGCCACCCACGTATTAACTAAAGTAGCAGATTTAGCAAGACGAAGTAATGGGGAAGTTATTGTTTTACATGTGATCACCACATCAAATCAGTTAGAAGTCAAGCAATTAAAGAACCAAACCAAACGCTTGCTCTTAGATATTCGGCATCAGTTTATTACCGTAACCGGTTCGATTCCCGAAGAAATTGTTCGCATAGCCCAAGAGCATCAAGTAACAGATATTGTGCTCGGAAAACGGGGACATCAACCCTGGCAGCAAGTTCGGATCGGTTCCGTATCTCAGGCAGTGTTAGAAACCAGTCCAATTCCAGTAATTTTGGTTGAAGAAGTAGAAATAAACAAAGTCAATTATCCTAGCAAATAACAACTATTGTAGTGATCGAAATGCTATCAGGTGCTAGGCTTTAATAAGGACTAAAACCTAACACCTAAAAGCTAACACCTAAAATCTAACATCTTGCCCTAACCCTAAAAACTAAATTAACAGGGTATTAGTACTTAAGCTATCAGCTATCAGCTAATGCGCGTAGCGCAATCGGTGATTTTGAATAAAATAAGCTGAGCGCTGACGGCTGACTGCTGAATACTTACATTAGTACCGCTCCCAATAAGGCTGAAAACCTCGCCGTTTCAGAATATCTACCTCCAGCCGCAGGATGCGATTATCGAGCTTAGGATTAGCTGTCCCTGTAGACTCTTGCTCTTCCGAGTTGAGTCCTTCAAACCGTTGGAGGGCTGTAAACGGAAAATCTTGGGCAACACTTAATTCAGCCAAATTTTGGCGAGCCGATAAATTCTTTGGCTCCAGTTCTAGTATCTGTTTATAAAACCCCGTTGCCTTAGCATAGTGCTGTTGAGTAAAGCTAATCCCTGCCAAAGCTAGTAAGGCACCAATGTTATCAGACTCCCGTTCTAAAATTTCTTCGTAAGCGTTGCTAGCTAATCGCAAATCCTTCAATCCCATAGCCAATTCTCCCTGCACAAAATAGGCATCAATATTATCAGGATTATCCGCAATCCACTCAGCTATTTCAGCTTTAGCTAACTTAGGCTCTCGCTGTGCTAAAACCTGTAGTCGTCGCAATTGTACAGGAGCATTATCTGGTGAGACCTCTAGTAGAGTAATGTACAGGGTTTCTCGTGCTGGGTCAGCAGGCAAAGCACCCACCAAACTCAACAATTCCGGCGGTGGATCAATAGAAGGCTGAGTCTGTAGCCATTGATTGAGTACCCCTTCCGCTTCCTCTTGGTCAATACCTTTAGTTTGATATGCCACACTAGTACGCCCCAGCTGGGCTAATAAATCATTGGGATCGCGAGATACCAGCTGGTCATAGATAACCAGAGCTTTCTGTGGATCACCTTGGGCAATATAGATTCCCGCTAACCCCCGCAAAGCACCATTGAACAAATTATTATTTGGATTACTCTGAATAATTCTCTGATACCGCTGGATACTAGCATTAAGATTTCCCTGGCGACGGTCAATCTCTGCTAGCAATAATTCCGTACTCTGGTCCGATCCACCAGTAGACGTTGCCCTGTAACTATCAATCGCACTTGTTGCCTGGGCTAGTCGATTCTGCTTTATCAAAATCTGAGCAACACGGAAATGCAAAAACGGTACATCTACCCCTGTAGCCAGCAAATCTTGGTAAACACTCAGCAGTTCTGGCTCAGGAGGGTCTAGACGCAACAAAGCTTGGGCTAAATCTCGCTGCTGAGCTGGTTCACTCGGTAGAGTTTGGGTTATCTCAAGCAACCGCTGTCGCCGTTGAGTTCCGGATAACTGTCCCAATTTACCTTCTAGAATAATCTGCTTCACCAACAAGCTTTGGTTATTCGACTTCACCAACAAGCTTTGGTTATTCGACTGCTCCTCGGTCAACTGCTGATAAAGCTGTAGAGCTGAGGCCCACTGGCTTGGTACCTCACTCATCACATCAGCCACTTCCCTGACTAAAGCAACAGATGGCTTTGGTTTTGAGGCCAGTACCTGACGGTAGAGAGTAACCGCGTCTTCGGTTAGGTCAGAGCGACTCTCACGACGACCAATTTCTGAAAGGGCCCGGGCTAAGGGTAAAGCCGCCTCATCCCTCCCTCGCAACGGTTCTAAGACAGACAAAGCTTCTGTCAGTTGCCCAGAAGCTTGATAAGCTTGAGCTAAATCAGCCCGTAGATAGCTATCATTGCCATAGAATTGGGAAAATTGATTGAGCTGAGCTTCCAATACCTGTACCGCCTGAGCAGGATTCCCAGTTTCCCGTAGAGCCAGAGCATAGGCTCCCGCTGCATTTCCCGGAATCGGCTGACCGTTAGCTTGGTAACGATCAAATAGCTCTAGCCCTTGCTGATAGTCACCACTGTAGGTATAGATTTGAGCAGCACCAACAATGATTTCTGGTGTAGGATTGCTCTCCAGCACAATTTCATAATCAGCTAGGGCTTCCGGAAAACGACCTTGGTAGCCCAGCAGTAAAGCCCGCTGAGCACGAACACCAGTATCATTAGGAGTTAGGTTTAATAAAGTGGTTAGGGCTTCAATCCCATCCGCCTGCCATTCAGCACGATAACCTCCCAATTCTCCTACCGCTTCCAGAGCCTCTTTATTGTTTGGGTCGATGGCTAGGACTTGTTGATAAGCAGCCCAAGCATCGGCATCTCGCCCTGCTCGCTGATACGCTATCGCTAGACCTAACCTCCCTTCCTTCGATTGGGGAGAGCCTTTTAGAGCTTGTTCAAAGGTTGCGATCGCATTATCTACCCATCCTTTCTTTAACAGATCGTAACCTCGGCGTACAGCAGAAGTAACTTGTGCTTGGAGCGCTGGTACCACCGATTCAACTGGGCTGAAGATTAATACTCCTGCTAACCCAAAAACCATCAAAAAGACCCACCAACGCTGCCAGTATAAATTTTTTTTGCCAAGAGAATCGTTATTCATTGGTCAAAAGCATGAAGGATAAACTATCAAGCATGAAGGATAAACTATCAAGGATGAACTATCAAGGATGAATCAGTGTTTATGTTCTATCTATGTCAGCAATTCTATTAGCGAGTAGCTTGAAAAACCTATTACTCATTACTCAGGACTGATTACTGAGCACTCAGCACTCAATCCCACAGATCACTCACATCAAAATCAGCCCTGACTCGAACACCAAGAATTGTATCTGAAAACTCATCTCGTCCTTGCAAAGTCACACCTGCACGCACATTAGGTGAAACACGCACGTCATAGAACAATTCCCAAACATCTGGTACTTTATTACCTTGGTCCCGGCGCAAGTCATCATTAGACAATTGCCGACCATAGCCAAGCCCTAGTCGGTCATCATCCATAAACAAATCTAAGAAGTTCAGACCCACACTGTAGGTATCCCCGCTTTTATCTAAATCAAGATTTTCGTACCAACCATAGCGCCCAAACAGTCCCATCTTGAGGGCAGGAATATATAGTTCTCCGTTAATACCGTAAGCTTGTTCGCGGTCAGAGGACTTCGGACCAAACTCGTTATCCCCTCGGTTCAAAGAAAAAATTTCCTGGAATCCATCTTTCTGAGCATCCCGAGCCGATAGGTAAGTCCCCCGAATGATTGCTGTACCTACCCGGAAAGCTAGCTCTGAAGAAAACCCATCAAACGCAAAATCATCCAGGTCTCGGTCTGAAGAAAAGCCCGCAGCTCTTACTTCCAGGTTGTCGGTTAGATTCCAGTTGAGCAGTACCCCCGGACGAGACGCTATACCTGCTGCTGCCAGAGCAGGATTCGTCTGAAACACCGGGTTAAAGAAATGGGTCGTACTATCTTTAGCAAAGCTATTGCGGTCAAAATAAGATGTCAAATCCATTAGACCAACCACAAAGCGCAGATTAGAATAGCTAGGCACAGAAGTGGTAAAGTAAAGTTCATTGAGACTTAATCCCGTTTCCTCGGTGTCGGAAAAGCCCTCCCCAGTGGTGAGGTCAACTGTGGCACCAAACAAAGCATGGGGAGAAAGGGGATAAGTTCCTTGCAGCCGTAGTCTCGCTGATGTGTCTTCCTGATTCACCAAGGCACCTTGTACGTTTAGGGTCGGAGCTAACGGGTTATCATCCTTAGGGTCAATCTCTGGAATTAATTGACGCTCTGGTGCTTCCTCAAAGTTGGTTTGTGCCAGCTTCTTAGGCTCAATCGATACCCAATCATCTTCACTGGGGTGGAAGTTCTTAGGGTCATATTGCTTGGATAAACCTACAGTCCTATCAAAGTCCCTCAGGCAGCTTTCGTTTGTGTAGCCACAACCAAATTCTTGTCCGCTACTAACCGAGTAGTATTGGCTGTTCGGGTTTGCTTGAAACCTAGCCCTCATCCTCGTGCATGAATCCTTAACAGCCCAGTCCTCCTGGGCCTTTTCAGACAAATTTGTAGAGTTGAACCTGTCCAGCCGGTCTTGGTCTGTGTTGCTCCAGACATTATTCTGTGATGGTTTCGAGGTTTCGCTCTTAGGGCTAAGAGGTTTTTCCGAAACAATTTGATCCGGAAGACTAAGACATAGCCCCGAAAAATGAGCATAGGCTGGTTCTGTTTTCAGACTAGCAACACCTAACAAAAGTGATAGGGTGATCGGGGCTATAAAACCCCATTTGGCTAAGGGGGAAGTCGAGGCAATGGATAATAAGAAGTAACTTAGCCCAACCGAACGCTTTAAGGCGCTCATACTTGGTTGATTAGGATCAATAGCAATAGGGATTTGATTTATGTCTATCATGAGCACCACAATCAATTAAATATAACTGTGCTTAGTTCACATTTATAGGGAATAAACGTTGTTTTACCAGCAGATAAAATATTATCCGTTTTTTTTTCGGTATAGATAATTATGTAGGTTATATAATTACGAAGCTTGATTACTTTGTTCAAAGTATTAGGGTGAATTTTATATCACAAGGTTTGGTAATTAATCCATGTTATTATACCAAGGCTAATAGACTTGATATCACTCTCAAATTCATACAACAAAAAAAATAAATAATTGCTTATTAGGAGATAGTTAACGCCCAATTATTCATCATATAAATAATAGATATGGTTGAAATAGCCGCCTGAAACCATAACATAAAAAAATTAAATCAATAAATAAAAATTAACCAGAGTAAACCTTAATCAGTTTTATTTGATTAAAATAAAATTTAACCTGTTAAAATTTTATTTAATGACATTTTTATGCAAGTATCGGCTATGCACAAAACCTTTATTTTTATTTGGGCAAAAAAAATAGTCAAACAAAATCTGACCCATTTGTTGAAAAGGGTATTTAGCATCTTTATACTCTTACTATTAAGTACTGGATGCACCCAGATTCCATTACCAGGACGGCAATTAACTAATCGATTACTCCGTCAACCTCCCGAAGCAATTTTTCAGCTTACGGTGACCAAATCAGACCGTCCAGGGATCTACACCGTAGCAGGAACCACGAATCTTCCGGAGGAAATTCCCATCACGGTAGCAGCGATTCGCTATTTGCACCCTAATCAACAGCTCTCTTTCAACAGAGACGCAAATTTTATCTATTCAATTCTGGCTTATCAAAATGTCGATGTAAAGAAGGGAAGATGGCAGACCGACTTGAAACTATGGCAAATTGCACCAGACGGTCAGTTTCAAGAAGTCTGGCAAATGGATCAGTCCAAACTTGGCTTATCACTAAAACCAGCAGAGGAAGTAACCTTCCTAGCCACCCTCACCCCCAAAGAGTCCCTCTGGGAACTAGAAGAGGAGTTAAAGAAGCAGCGAATAACCCTAGCAAGCAGCCTGATCAACAATACATCTGATGGTCAACGGTATGTCCAGGCACGTCAAGTTCTGTCCGTTGCCTTACCCACCGGTCAGACCAAACCACCTGAACCTAGACCTGAGGATATTAATCATGGCTGGGGCAAGCGGTATCTGCTGCTACCAGAACCACCGATTATTTATAAGCTTGACAAGCCTAATCAACGTCGAATCGATGCTCCCCTTTCAACTCCTGAGTTTTTACAATGATATCTAGTTTAAGGAGTGATGGAGTAGGGTGGGCAATGTTTTGCCCACCCTACCCATGGAGTCTGTGCGTAAGTCCTGATCTAGTTTAAGGAGTGATGGAGGGATGGAGTGATGGAGTGATCACTCCATCCCTCCGTTCTTGTGCTTAGACAAAAAATAGTGTGGAAAGGGAATTTTCCTGACCCGTTCATCCCCTCAACTGTTCATCCGCTCACCCCTTGAGAGTAGTGATACTAATATCCCCCATCACAACACACTGGCAAGCTAGACGTGCATGAGGATTGTCTGGAGCTAACACATCAAGCAAATCCTGCTCATCAAAGGAGAGCTTATACGTCCACCCATCCCTTTAAAGGCAGCTAATGTTTTATCCATATCCTTAGGTTTGGTTGACCTAGGACAGTGAAAAACTGTTTCGCCCATTAGGGCTAATTCTGTCTTATTACCAATAGTGTTAAAGGCACGAACGTGGTAACATTCTTGATTAGTTTCAACATCTAGCCCATGGCAGATAACTTCGTAATCATCAAAGGGTAAGAAGCAGGGTAATTGCAGCTATTTTGTATAAATTGTACTTGACAAAATAGGTATTTAACATAGTCAGTGATAGGACTAGACAACTCTTCTGGAATGAAGGACACTACAAACAGATGGAATCAGTCCCTTTCATATTCGTTCGCGACCCATTCTCCATCTTTGCGGCAATAGTCGAGATAAAGCATCGAAGCCACTGCATCAACGCGAATGAATATGGCGGACGGGAAAACATTGAAGCTGCGGATTTCCTGCGGCAAGTCAACCACCTGATTTTCAGCTATTTTCCCGGTACTCTCTGTGTGGCTGAAGAGTCTACCTCTTGGCCAATGGTCTCCTGGCCGACCTATGTGGGAGGTTTAGGCTTTAACTTAAAGTGGAACATGGGCTGGATGCACGATATGCTGGACTATTTCAGCATGGATCCTTGGTTCCGTCAGTTCCACCAAAATAATGATAACACGACATCTCTGGCGATCTCTTTGTCTTGAGAGTATGTCAAAACTACTCCTGTAAATGGCTCGGAGTTAGCTTTNTGCCCGAACAAGTGCGAATGCTTGCCTATACCAGTGGATTAGGGCAATTCTGGCGGGTGATGAGTGATATATTCATGTCCCTATCTCAGGGCTATGACGAAGGGGAAATTAAGTCGATTCCCCAAGTGGTAGACCATATTAAAGCAGGGTTAGTCGCAGCAGCAAACAAACCCATTACCTATGCCCCTCAGATTGGTGATAAAAGGTATGAGATTATTCCCGAATCAGTTGGTTTGACTTTCTTGTCTGATACAGGAGTACCCTATGTAGAGGCAATTTTTTTCCGGGGAACACCCTTTCTGGGCACAGTATCTCTGAATGCCCAAGCCTACCAGATTTCCCCAGATCAAACCCGATTTACCTATGGCGCATTGTATGCTGACCCATTGCCGATTGGTGGTGCTGGAATTCCACCGACATTGCTGATGCAGGATATGAGGCATTATCTACCCAAGTATCTCAGCGATTTTTATATGCGATCGCATCGGGGTGAAATTGACTTGCGGGTCAGAATATGCCAAACTTTCCAGAAATCTATGTTTTGTGTTACTACAGCTGCGATTTTGGGGCTAGCCCCTCATCCCATGGATACCACAGATCCTGGTGAACTTGACGAAAATCGAGCGTATTTGGAATACTGGATGGATCGATTGATCCCCTCCCGCTTGAGAGCAGCCAATGGTCAAATGACCAACGCCTAAAACTGTCCATTGCCCTGAACCACGTGTTTAAGGGTAGTGAGAGTCTCCAGGCTAATCATGCCGCGATAATGTCCTTTTTGGTTAGACATACCTAGAAACACGGAGTCTCCTGGTTGCGGATTCCGTGAAAATCTTGGTGAGGAATTAATGTAAACCGATGCACTATCTACACCTAAGGCAAACTGACGGCTTTCCTGATAAGAATCTGTCACCAGGCAGTCAGCATGACCGCTACTATATTGATTAATCCAAGCAATCCCTGACTCTATAGAATCTACCACTTTCAACGCAATAGTTTTGGTCAAGTAGGCTTGACCCCACTCGGATTCTGCTGCCAAAGTCAATTGTTCAGGAAACTTAGCCACTAGATTGGCATCACCTCTGAGTTCAAAACCGTTTTCCTTCAGGTTATTCAACAGGGTAACTAAGGCAGAGGTTTTCTGATTCTGATTAATCAGAATCTTTTCAATAGCATTGACCGGATCCGGCTGACTGGCGTGGCTATCTAAAACTATATATCTAACCAGATCAACGTCACCATTAGCAGACCAGTAAAGGTAGCAGTTACCCATGGCCGATTGCAAAACCGGTGCCGTTGATTGTTGGATCACCTGCTTGAGTAGGGTTGGTCGTCCGTGGGGAATTACCAAATTCAGATATGGATTTTGAGTGACCAAATCCCGAATCGAAGCTCCCTGTCCAGAGGGCAATAGTTCCAAACATCCCGTTGGCAAACCGACCTCATCCAAAGCATTTTGCAACGCTTGAGCAATCACCTGGTTAGACTGACTGGCTTCGCTACTGCCTTTGAGAATCAGGGAGTTACCAGTTTTGACACAAAAGCCTGCGGCAATTGCACCTAGTTCAGGAAATGCCTCATAAATTAGAGCAATCACTCCCAACGGCATTAGCTGACAGTAGGTCTGAGATTGGTCAGTTTGGTAAGAGGCGTTCATCACCCGCCGGATTGGATCAGATGACTTTCCAATCCTTTCCAGGATTGCGATCGCCATCTGTAGCCTTTCTGGTGTTAGCTTCAGCCAGTCCAAAATTAGATCTGGCACTGCCATGTCCCTACTGGTTTCCAGATCTAGGGTGTTAGCTTCCAAAATATCATCAAAGGAGTTTCGCATTCCTTGAGCCATAGCCTCGATGCCACGAGAGCGCTCTTCTCCCTTGGTGTTTGCCAATGCCCAAGAAGCATGGTGGACACTGGCCATTAAATCATGTAACTTCGAGGCCTTGCTCCCAGAGTCTGTGTTCATTGTTAGTTAACGCCGGTAAGCTAGCCAAACCATCATAGCCGGAAGTACTGCTAGGAGTACTGCCAGTAATGCCCAGACTATGATACCTGGCCCTTTTTGGGAGTGAAGTGCCAAAGGCAACCAGACAATCAGCAGAACTAAGACAATACCCAAGGCTACAGGTAAGTAGCTTTCACCAAGACTACCATGGATTGTATACCAACGATGTCCTGTCCAACGCCAAGCTTTTTTATAGGGGTAGTGGGTGGATAGTTGCTCCATCACATAACCACTTTCGTCTACCACAAAAATTTGCTGACAGCGATTGCAGCCAAGGGCTTCTGTCAGTGTAATTGGCACTAAATGACCCCGACGCCGACAAGGGCAGGGATACTCGGAGTTTAAGTCAATCTTTTGACCCTTTTGAGATTGCACAAGCGTTATTAAAAACCAAAAGACATGTGGTTAGGTTTATCAAAAAACCTGGAATTGGTAGTGCTGCATGATTTAAATATTAGGACACTACAAAGCTAAGCGTGTCCCCATCTATTATATAATCTTATTCTTTAAGGTTATTGATGCACATTGCCACGGTTTGCATCAAGTGGGATAACTGAGCTGAAGACAGGCTAAGCAAGGAGGTCTCTCTCCAGGCTTTACAGGTTTATTTACTATTCGTAAGCGGGTAACGCGATTCGAACGCGCGACATTCACCTTGGCAAGGTGACGCTCTACCACTGAGCTATACCCGCACCTCAACTTATCTCTTTATAGTATGTCAGATAAGCCAAAATTTGTCAACCCCTTCTACTGAGCTTTTAGATTCAAGAAAATTAGGAAAATGTCCCAAAATTAACTCATATGTTAGGAATCAGGGTCAGATTCTGAAGCAATTGTCCAATTTGCCGAGAATGGTAGAGTTTGTTGCCCCAAAGTTCCCTGCTCAGACTCTTCATAGCCTAATATTGAATTTTGACCTCGAAAACTTCGCATCAGGTTAGCCATTTCTATGGCATTCATGGCATAATCCCAACCTTTATTGCTCTTGATTCCCGCCCGTTCTAGAGCTTGCTGCATGGTATCTACAGTTAGAATACCAAAAATAACAGGTACCCCAGTTTGAAAACCGGCAGCAGCAATGCCCTTGGCTACTTCAGCAGCGACATAATCAAAATGGGGAGTTTGACCCCGAATCACTGATCCCAAGCAAATCACTGCATCATAACGACCGCTAAGAGCAGCTTGGCGAGCCATCAATGAAATTTCAAAGCTACCCGGTACCCAAATATAGTCAACTTGAGTACCTTGGGGATTGGGATCAATGCCAT